>JAFSCM010000009.1 GCA_017436765.1 Oscillospiraceae bacterium | reverse complement strand
GCACCGAGCTCTATGCTTGTGACACCGTACTGCTTCAGGATTGCGAGTATCTCTTCATCAATACAGTCAGGACGGGTGGAAATTCTGATGCCCACGGCTCTGCCCTTTTCAACAAAAGGATATGCCGCTGAAAGCAGGCTTGTCATATAATCCCTGCTGATAGCCGTAAAGCTGCCGCCGAAAAATGCAATCTCATAATCTTTGCCATTTTCCTGTGGCAGATATTCTTCACACAGTGCTGTAACCTCTTGAGCAGATGGCGGATTCTGTGTTCCGCTTATGCTGCGCTGGTCGCAGAAGGAACACTGATTTGGACAGCCTGCGTGGGGAACAAATATTGACAGATTTTTGTGTTTTGTCATCTGCTGACACCCTTTTGCCTTTATCTGAAATGATAGCCCATAAGGCCGAGAGCTTCTTTTGCTGCCTGCTGTTCTGCAGCTTTTTTGCTTTTGCCTTCACCGCTGCCGATAGGGTTTGAGTTGAGGTGAACCTCCACTGTAAAGCTCTTGTCGTGGTCAGGGCCTTCTTCCTTTACCACAATGTAGCTCAGGCGTTCGCCAGGGTTCTGCTGGATAATTTCCTGCAGGAGAGTCTTGTAGTCCTGAAGATGCAGGTCACTGTCGTTGAGAAAGCGCAGGATAAATTTCTTTGCGGGCGCTATGCCGCCGTCAAGGAAGATTGCGCCGATAAGTGCCTCGAAGGCATCGGCAAGGATGGATGGTCTTTCCCTGCCGCCTGTGTTTTCTTCCCCTTTGCCAAGGAACAAAAAGCTGCCCATGTCAATTTTGTGGGAGTAGTTTGCAAGGGCATCTTCACATACCAGTGCTGCACGGGTTTTGGACATTTTGCCCTCCGGCATATGCGGATTTTCCTTGTACAGCTTTTCGCTTGTAACCAGCTGAAGCACAGCATCGCCCAGAAATTCCAGACGCTCATTGTAAGCAATATGATTTTTGCTTTCGTTTGCATAGGATGAGTGTGTGAGTGCCAGGTTAAGCAGAGATTTATCTTTAAAAGTATATTGAATATTCTGTTCAAATACCTTCATATTTTCTTATTCTCCTTCATTTGCAAGTGAAGCTGCGATAACTTCCGAAACATTGTTTTCGGCATAGATTTTTGCCTGTCTGATTGCGTTTTTGAATGCTTTTGCGTTGCTGGAGCCGTGTGCCTTGATTACACCCTTTGTAACACCGAGAATAGGTGCGCCGCCGTATTCTGTGTAGTCCAGTTTTGCCTTGAACTCCTTGAGTTCGTTTTTGAGCAGAAGTGCTGCCAGCATTGTTTTTGCGTTCTTTTTGAACATACCTTTGAGCATTTTGTTCATAAAGCCTGCAACGCCTTCGCAGGTTTTGAGAGCGATGTTGCCACTGAAACCGTCTGCAACCACAACATCAGCTTCACCGTTCATGATATATCTGCCTTCAACATTGCCGATAAATCTGATATTTTTATTTTCACGCATAAGGGCGTTTGCTTCCACATGCATCGGTGTGCCTTTTGTTTCTTCTGCACCGTTGTTGAGCAGGGCAACTGCAGGATTTTTTACACCCGCAACCTTTTCCATATAAACGGAACCCATAACCGCAAACTGACTGAGCATATCTGCCCTTACCTCTGCGTTTGCGCCGGAGTCGATAAGCATAAAGCCTGTGGATTTTTCGCATGGCATAACTGTTGCAAGTGCTGCACGTTTTACACCTTTGATGCGTTTTACGATAAATGTTGCGCCCATAAGCAGCGCGCCTGTGCTGCCTGCAGAAACCACAGCGTCACCTTTGCCCTCGCTGAGTGCTTTCATTGCAATATGGAGAGAGGTTGTCTTTCGCTTTTTAACGATATCCATAGGGTCTTCGTGCATATCAAAAACATCGTCTGCCTGCAGAAATTCCATACCTTCTGTGGAGATGGAGTTTTCTTCGCATACCTTTTTCATCTTTTCGATGTCGCCTACAGCGAGGATTTCCACGCCGTATTCCTTTATTGCCTGTGCTGCACCTTTGAGAGGTTCGAGAGGTGCAAGGTCGCCGCCGAATGCATCAAGAATAATTTTCATAATTTTTCTCCTTGTATATGTAAAGGGTCAGTTGGTTGGTTTTTAATCGGGAAGTTTTTTGCCGCAGGATTTGCAGAACTCAAAATCGCTTTCTGCCTGTGTGCCGCAGTAGGGACAGAAACGGGTTGCACAGCTGTGTCCGTGCTGTACATTTTCGATATGACCGCAGTTTTCATCAAGACTGTATCTGTCCTCATTCTGACGGAATTTTTCATCCCACGGGTCAGGTTCGCTGTTTATGTCCACAACATCATATTCACTGAAACGGTTGTCACCCGTGGTATTTTTATAGGCGATATAGGTGTTGTACCCCGACATGGCTATAAAGCACACGCCGAAAAGGCCGAAGAACCAGGGTGCACCGATTGAAACGGCACCTACTGTCCATATCACACCGAAAACCATAGCGAAAATTCCGCCTGCAACGCTCTGTGCCGAACGGGCACGGCCCTGTTTTACACTGTAGCCTTTTCTCTGTTTTTTCATAAACTGCGTCCTTTCTGTATTTTATATGCTGGTTAAAGTTCGATTTTTCCGATAGCTGCTTTGCCGCGTACAGCAAAAGCCATATATCTTTCCCGCTTGTCGCGGATGTGGTTTTCCAGCGGAGGAAGTATGCCCATATTTGAACCCATCGGCTGGAAATCCTTGTTTTCTGTTGTGATGTAGTTGAGCAGTGCCCCTACCATTGTTGTGGTTTCGGGTATCTGCGGTGTTTTGTCTGTGAGACGGCAGTATACAAAATATGCTGCCAGAAGACCGCACATTGCGCTTTCGGTGTAGCCTTCCATACCTGTTATCTGACCTGCAAAGTATACATTCGGGTATTCTTTGAGGTTGAGTGTATTATTCAGCACCTTCGGGCTGTTGATAAAGCTGTTGCGGTGCATTACGCCATAGCGTGCAAACTCGGCATTTTCAAGACCGGGAATCATGCTGAAAACCCTTTTCTGTTCGCCGAATTTAAGGTTTGTCTGAAAGCCTACGATGTTGTACATTGTTTTGTTTGCATCTTCACATCGGAGCTGAACATTTGCCCACGGGCGTCTGCCTGTCTTAGGGTCTTTGAGGCCAACAGGTCTCATAGGACCGAAGCGCATTGTGTCTGCACCGCGGGAAGCCATAACCTCAATAGGCATACAGCCTTCATACACTGTGAGTTCCTGTTCAAAATCCTTGAGCGGTGCTCTTTCCGCAGAGGCGAGAGCCTCATAGAAAGCTTCGTATTCTTCCTTGCTGAAAGGGCAGTTGAGATAGTCGTCATCGCCTTTGTCATAACGGCTCTGGGCAAAAACCCTGTCCATATTTATGCTGTCTGCCATAACGATAGGCGCTGCAGCATCGAAAAAGCTCATACCGTCGCCGCACATTGTCTTGATGTGGCTGTACAGTGTGCCGCTTGTAAGCGGACCTGTTGCAACGATGGTGATTTCGTCTTTGTTGATTTCTGTAACTTCGCCGTAAACAATCTCTATATTTTCGTGATTTTTGATTTTGTCTGTGATAATGCGGCTGAAGATATCCCTGTCCACAGCCAGCGCACCGCCTGCAGGAACGCTGCTCTGATATGCCGCTTCCAGCACGAGTGAGCCGAAATGTTTCATCTCATACTTGAGCATACCCTGGCTGGAGTCCTCTCTCATTGATTTGAGACTGTTTGAACATACCAGCTCGGCAAAATTTTCCGATTTGTGTGCATCGGAATATCTTACAGGCTTCTGTTCAAAAAGACGCACCTTAACGCCTCTTTTGGCCAGAAAATATGCTGCTTCACAGCCTGCAAGACCTGCACCTATAACATTAACCTTCATTTGCCTTTGCTTCCTTTTTTGTTTTTCTTGTAACTGTGGGTTTGTATGCGGAACATTTTTCGTTTATGCAGTGCGGTTTTGCACCTTTTGCGGATTTTTTGTAAAGGCTTTTGCCGCATACATCGCACACCTTGTCGGTAGGTTCCTCCCATGTGAGGAATTTGCATTTTTCGCTGTCCTCGCAGGCATAGAACACTCTGCCGCGCTTGCTGGTGAGCACCAGCATTTTACCGCCGCATACAGGGCAGAAGCCTTTTGCATACTTCACAATGCGCTTTGTGTTTTTGCAGTCAGGGAATCCGCTGCAGGCAAGGAATTTGCCGAACTTGCCGCTTTTGATAACCATCGGCTTGCCGCAGATTTCGCAGATTTCGTCTGTAACTTCATCAGGCACCTTGACCTTTTTGCCGTCCATTTCTTCCTCTGCCTTTTTGAGCAGTCTGTCAAATGATGCATAGAACTCAGCCAGTACCTGTGTCCATTCCTTTTTGCCTTCTTCGATGTCGTCAAGGTTGGTTTCCATCTCTGCGGAGAATTTTACATTTACGATATCGTTGAACTGTGCTTCCAGCAGGTCGTTGATGGTTGTGCCCAGTGCTGTAGGAAGCAGCTTTCTGCCGTCCCTTTCGACATAGCCCTTTTCTGTGATTGTGTAGATGATAGGTGCGTATGTGGACGGACGGCCGATACCGTTTTCTTCCAGTGCCTTGATAAGTGTGGCTTCTGTGTATTCGTTCGGAGGCAGTGTGAACTTCTGTTCTGCCTCAATATCTTTCAGTTTAAGCTTTGTATCCTCTGTGAGAGGAGGCAGGGCTGTTTCTTTTTCTTTCTTTTCGTCTGTCTGTTCTTCATACAGTGCTGTAAAGCCGTCAAACAGTACAGTATATCCGTTTGCTTTGTAAAGGTGTGCACCGCTGGCTGCATCAACCGCTACAGTTTCCTGCACACAGTCTGCCATCTGGCTTGCCACAAAGCGTTCCCATATAAGCTTGTAAAGCTTTGCAACATCCCCTGAAAGTGTTGCATTGGCAACTTCAGGTGTGATGTTCACATTTGTAGGACGGATAGCTTCGTGTGCGTCCTGGGCATTGTTTTTCTGCTTGTATGTGCGCTTGTAGTTCGGCACATATTTTTCGCCGAATTTATCTTTGATAAAGCCTTTTGCCGCCCATATTGCCTCATCGCTTACACGGAGAGAGTCGGTTCTCATATAGGTGATAAGACCCATCTGACCGTAGCCCGCCACCTCAACGCCTTCGTAAAGTGTCTGTGCCGCACGCATTGTACGCAGTGCTGTAAAGCCGAGACGGCGGGAAGCTTCCTGCTGGAGGGAGGAGGTGATAAAGGGAGGTGCAGGCAGGCGTTTTCTTTCGCCCTTTGTGATTTTTACAATCTCAAAAGGAACCGCAAGACTTTCTTCCTTAATCTGATTTGCAAGAATTTCATTGTCCACTGTAACCTTTTCGCCGTCAGTGCCCCAGTATCTTGCCTTGAATTTCTTTGTGCCTGCGCCCAGTGTTGCATCGATATTCCAGTATTCCTGCGGAACAAAGCTTTCAACCTCTCTGTGACGGTCAACAACAAGTTTTACCGCAACAGACTGTACACGGCCTGCGGAAAGACCGCCCTTGATTTTCTGCCAGAGAAACGGGGAAAGCTTATAGCCTACAATACGGTCCAGAATTCTTCTTGCCTGCTGTGCATTGATAAGGTCTTCATCGATGGTACGCTTGTTTGCCATACCTTCTGTCACGCCTTTTTTTGTGATTTCACCGAATGTAACACGGTTCGGCTGGGTTGTGTCCAGCTTCAGGATATGTGCCAGATGCCAGGAAATTGCTTCACCTTCACGGTCCGGGTCGGTTGCGAGATATACGGTTTCGCTGTCAGCTGCAATGGTTTTGAGTTCCTTTATCAGCTTTGATTTGCCCGGAATATTGATGTAGCGGGGTTTGAAATTATCTTCTATGTCAACGCCCATCTGTGCCTTTGGCAGGTCACGCACATGACCCATGGAAGCTATAACATTATAGTCTTCTCCAAGGTATTTTTTGATGGTTTTTGCTTTTGCGGGAGATTCCACGATAACAAGTTTAGACATTGTGCCTCCTTGAAAGGTAGTTTTGCTTGTTTTGTATTTTTATTTTGTGCAGTATACGCCCGGAGATACCGACTTTACAACGCCGTCCATCTCCATCTTTGTCAGGAGCGCTTTCAGCTGTACCATTGGTATCCTTGTCTGGCTGAAAAGCTGATTTGTGCTTTTTGTCTCTCTGCCAAGAGCGTCATATATCTGCTGTTCAACAGGTGTGAGTTTTGGTTTTGATGTTTTTCTTCTGCCCTTTGTCTTTTCTTCAAGGCCGAAGTGCACCAGCACATCACCGGCTCTGAGCAGCGGGTATGCGCCGTCCTGTATAAGCTGGTTGGTGCCGTCGTACAAAGGGTTGAGTATGCTGCCGGGAACTGCAAACAGTTCCTTTGAGTATTCCTGCGCCTTCTTTGCGGTGGAAAGGGTGCCGCTTTTGGATTTTGCCTGCATAATGCAGACAATTTCTCCCGCCGCTGCTATAAGGCGGTTGCGTTCCAGAAAAGCGGTGCCATTTGTAAATGCATCTATGTGGTATTCACTTACGACACAACCGCGTTTTGCTATCTCTTCCTGAAACTTTCTGTGGCTTGCAGGATAGTATCTGTCAAGGCTTGTGCCGATGAAAGCCACTGTTTTTCCGCTGTTTTCAAGGGCCGCTATATGGCTGATGGTGTCCATGCCCTGCGCAAGGCCGCTGATTATTGTAATGCCGTTTTCACTGAGTGTGCGGCAGATGTCGGTGCAGATTTTTGTGCCGTCACGGTCAGGATGTCTGCTGCCCACCACCGACACACGGCAAGGATTTTCCAGCAGGGTGATATCCCCTTTATAGAACAGCACCACAGGTGCCTGGGGAATGCTGCGGAAACATTCCGGGTATTCGCCGTCTGTATAACTTACCGACGAAATTCCGTTTTCGTTGTGTTTTTCCCAGACGGTTTTTGCCGCCGCAAGAGGAATTTCCAGGGCGCGTTCCATCTGCTTTGTGCTGAAAACACCGTAGCTGTGCCAGCTTTTGCGGTTTTCGTACAGTTCCTGCGGCGGCACAGCTGCCTTTACAATTTCACCGCCGTTTGAGGGATTTGCCCCGATGACCATAGAGAGCCAGATATTGTATAAATCCACCGCTATTCTCCTCTTAATTCCCACATCATAACGCTGGCGGAAACTGCAGCATTGAGGGATTCAATCTGTTCGCTCATAGGGATTTTAACCTTATGTGTGGATGCTGCTATTGTATCTGCTGAAAGGCCGTTGCCCTCGTTGCCTATAAGCACCGCAACAGGCAGGGATATTTTTTCGCTGCCCAGTTCCTTTGAATTTTCAAGGCAGGTGGCAACTGTGGAAAAGCCTTTTTCACCAAGATCCTTTACAAAAGTCGGGATATCCTTAACCTTGTATACATTCAGCTTTACGCTTGCTGTCATACTGCTGCGCAGAACTTTAGGGCTGTAAATATCCGCACATTTTGTGCTGATTGCAATATTTTCATAACCGAAAGCAAGGGCCGTGCGCATGATTGCGCCCATATTGCCCGGGTCCTGAACATCTTCCAGAACTATGAGCTTTGGGGCGGAAAAAATTTTGTTTATATCAGGCTTTTTCATCCTGAAAATGCCGAAAACGCCCTGACTTGTCTTGTCTTCGCTCAGCTTCTGATTCACCCCGTCGGTGATGATATACACGGGCTGGTTTTCCAGTCTGTCAGCATAGATATCATATTCGTCCTGCATAAAAAACAGACTTTCCGCAGTAAATCCCGCAGAGAGAATGTCCATAACAACCTTTGGTGTGGATGCAAAGAACATTCCGCTTTCTGCACGGAATTTTGCATCCTTTGACAGCTTGACAGCATTTTTCACCTTTGGGTTATCCTTGCTTTGTATTACATTGAGCATGCTGAATACCTCGTTTTTTTGCATATATATAAGTAGTTAAAAACACTTTTTTACGCTGATTCCGGGCACACTTACCCCTTGGAATCAGCGTTTCTAACTGTCTTTAAATACAAAGATACGCCCTGACGCATATGCGCCAGAGCGTAATTATTCTTAATTACAGAGCTTTTTTAGCTGTTTCAACGAGAGAAGCAAATGCTGCTGCATCGTTGATAGCAAGTTCGGAAAGCATTTTTCTGTTGAGTGTGATACCTGCTTTTTTGAGGCCGTTCATAAATGTAGAGTAGTTCATATCGTACATTTTAACAGCTGCAGAAATTCTTGTGATCCAGAGACGACGGAAGTCACGTTTTTTCTGTTTGCGGCCAGCGAAAGCGTAGTTACCGCTTTTCATAACCTGCTGTTTAGCCATTTTGAAGTGTTTGGATTTGGAACCGTAGTAACCTTTTGCAAGTTTGAGTGTTTTATTTCTTCTTTTGCGAGTCATCATCGCGCCTTTAATACGAGCCATTTATAGTTTCTCCTTTAATCTATCAAATCAATAAGTTAGTTAGCTATGCTGCAAACAAATTACATGTAAGGCAAGAGTTTTTTGATAACTTTTGCGTTTGTTGCGTCTGCATAACCGCCTTTTCTGAGGTTTCTTTTTCTTTTTGTAGACATCTTAGTGAGAATGTGGCTTCTGAAAGCTTTACCTCTTTTAAGTTTGCCGTTTTTTGTCATTTTAAATCTTTTTTTAGCACCTGTGTGTGTTTTGATTTTGTACTTATTCATGGAAAATTTCCTCCTACCTTTTATTTGTTGTGTGCTGGGGCAATAAACATAAGCATATTTCTGCCTTCAAGTTTCGCAGCTTTTTCGATTGTGCCGCCTTCAATAGCCTGACCGAAGCGTTCCATAACATCAAGGCCAAGTTTTGAATGAGCCATTTCTCTGCCGCGGAAACGAATGGAAACTTTAACTTTATCACCGTTTTTAAGGAACTTGTTGGCCTGGTTAACCTTTGTGTTGAAGTCGTTTGTATCAATGTTGATGGACAGACGAACTTCTTTTGTTTCAACAACCTTCTGGTTTTTCTTGTTTTCTTTCTCCTTCTTCTGCTGTTCAAAACGGTATTTGCCGTAGTCCATAACTCTGCAAACCGGTGGAACTGCTGTCGGAGCAATTTTTACCAGGTCCATATTTGCTTCTTCTGCAAGTTTCAAAGCCTGTTCTGCAGACATAATGCCCATCTGGCTGCCGTCTGCACCGATAACTCTCACTTCCTTATCGCGAATCTCTTCGTTGATTTCAAGTTCTTTTTTTGTACTAATGATAAAGCACCTCCAATTAATCTTAGCAAAAACAAAAGCGCGTATCTGTAAATACGCGCTCAGAATAAACCGAAATTTCCCCCTGTGACAAAGGGCTTCCATTTATTGACCCGACCGCTCCTGTGGCGATGCAAGGTGAGCACGTTTACTACGTGTCTACTTTATTGCTTTAAATATTATAGCCACCAAAGCGGTGTTTGTCAATAGGAAAATTCAAGTTTTTTGTTTATTTTTCAGGGTTTTCTGCAGTTTTACACTTTGACTAAAACTCCATATATTCACCCAGGTAAAAACTGTATATTATGCATTTTACACTGTCTGTTTCGTACAGGCTTTCGGCAGCAAAACGGTACATTTCCAGCTGCTTTGAATACCTTTCATACAGCATTTCCATACTGTCCACCCTGTCGGTCTTATAGTCTATGACAACCGCTTGTCTGCCGTTCATAACAAGGCAGTCGATAACACCCTGCACCAGTATTTCCTGGCCTTCAAAGCTGTCGTCCCCAAGAACTGTACGGGCATTTGCCGAAACAAGAAATTCCTTTTCCCTGTATATCTTCTCCCCGTTCAGAATAACTGTGGCCACATCGCTGTACACAAATTTTTCAATCTGCTTTTTGTTAATCAGCTTTATGTCCACAACGCCTTTGTCTGAAAGACGGCTTATCTCACCGTCAAGGTCTGTGCGGGCAAGGAGAATATCGCTGTGCTGGGCAAACAGATGCATCTGCGTGCCCTTTTCTGCTGCGGAAAAATGCTGCTGCTTTACAAAATCAGGTTTCCGCAGGCTTACTGCGTGGGGAGCTTTTGCAACCTCGCCCACCGACACCTTTATAGGCAGACGGGTTTTTGCCCTGTTATGATAAACACGGTTCAGGTTTTCCCTTGCCTTTTCAACAGAAATCTCTGCTGTACAGCCAGTATTTTCCTCTGCAGGACAGGGCTGTTCAGCTTCATCTGTATCTTCTGCCTGCAGGAACTGAAAGTCCAGAATGGCGTCAAAATCATAGTCATCGCTGATAAAGATATCCTTGTCGTCTATGCCCACCTTTTCAAAAGTCACCTTGCGTTCACTGCTCATCTCGCCGCTGGAATATCTGCCGAACACTTTGGGATGGTTTATAAAACCCGTCAGCACCCATTCCATAGGGTTTGTG
>JAFSCM010000078.1 GCA_017436765.1 Oscillospiraceae bacterium | reverse complement strand
TCTTGCTGCTGCTTCGCGGTATGCCACGATTTCGTCGTAGTTTTCCAGAACATCCTTCCATTTTTCAACAAGAGCATGTTCAGGTGCCATAACCATATATGTAGCACCAAACAGTGTGTCAGGTCTTGTTGTGTAGATTTCAATTTCATCGCCCTGTGTTGTTTTGAAGCGAACCTGTGCACCTGTGGAACGGCCAATCCAGTTTTTCTGCTGTGCAACAACGCGGTCGATAAAGTTTACATCGTCAAGACCGTCGATAAGCTTGTCGGCATAGTCTGTGATTTTGAGAACCCACTGGCTTTTTACCTTTCTTACAACTTCGCTGTTGCAGCGTTCACATACGCCGTTTACAACCTCTTCGTTTGCAAGAACAACCTTACAGTTTGTACACCAGTTTACATTCATTTCCTTTTTGTATGCAAGGCCGTGTTTGTAAAGCTGGATAAAAATCCACTGTGTCCATTTGTAGTAGTCTTTGTCTGTTGTGTTGATTTCTCTGTCCCAGTCAAAAGACAGACCCAGCATTTTAAGCTGCTGTTTAAAGCGTGCCACATTGTTTTTTGTAACAATTTCAGGATGAATGTGGTTTTTCATCGCAAAGTTTTCTGTAGGAAGGCCGAATGCGTCCCAGCCCATTGTGTACATTACATTGTAGCCTGCAAGGCGTTTGTGTCTGGAGATGATATCCATAGCTGTATAGGAACGCGGATGACCTACATGGAGGCCTGCGCCTGACGGATACGGAAATTCCACAAGGCCGTAGAACTTAGGCATTGTATAGTCTTCTTTAGCTGCAAATGTCTTTTCGTCATCCCAGATTTTTTGCCATTTCTTTTCTATGGCAGAAAAATTGTAATCTTTCATAATTTTTTCTATCCCCTTATAACCTGCCTAAAGCACAGCTATAATCAAGCCGTGCTTTAAGGTTGGTAATTATTTTGATTTTTTTGCAGATTAATCTTCTGTAAGTTCAAATTCAATTTCTGTGCCGTCTGCCCAGAGTTTGTCAAGGTCATAATATTCCCTTGCCTGTGGGTGGAACACATGCACGATAACTGTTTCGTAGTCAAGCAGAATCCAGTTTTTGCTTTCATAGCCTTCAACGCGTGCAGGTTTTATGCCAAGTTCCTGTTCAACCATAAAGTCAACTTCGTCAGCAAGAGCTTTTACCTGTGTTGTGGAAGTACCTGTTGCAATAACAATATAGTCTGTTACTACTGTAAGGTCGTCAATTTTTAAAATTCTGATATCGTGACCTTTTTTGTTATCAAGATATCCGGCAATTTTTTTGGAAAGTTCTAAACCGTTCATATATTCTCCTTATTTTTATCAGCCTGCACCTGCAAGGATGCCGCCTATTGTCTGTACTGTTGTCTGTGTAACACCATAGTCTTCTGTGATTTCGCCCATTTCATCGATAACGATATCTGTTACAGGTTCCTGATACGGACGGAAGTTTTCATTGAGAATTCTCAGCCATTCTTCCTCTTCAACCGCTACAATAGCCTGTCCGTCCGCCACATATCCGTGTACCGACGGTTTGATAATCTGCATATCGTTGAAGTCGATGTTAAGCACCTCTGTAACCAGCGCCACCATTCTTGTCCAGTGCATATCTGTTGTTACAAATTTTGCAAATGTAGGAACAAGCTGTGCGCATACAACCACGCCAACTTCCTTGAAGTGTTTCATGAGAGATGCATAGAATGCGCTCTGTACCTGCAGACGGGAAACGTCGCCGTCAGGGTAGTTTCTGTTTCTCAGGATAGCCTCTGCGGTTGCACCGTCAACACGGTACCAGCCCGGTTCACTGTAAAGTGTCTGTGTATTGCCTGTTGCCTTATCCAGCAGAACGATAGGACAAGGCACATACATATTGAGACCTTCCTTGAGATGGTCAATAAGAATTGTAAAGGATTCCATATCCACAGTCACATAATGGTCAACTGTGAGGCCAAAACGCTCGTTGAGTGTTTTTACAACATTCATAATCTGGTTTTTCTCGTCACCGTCTTTATAAACGCCGTTGATTTTGCCGCTGTTTGCAGGCTCGCCGATGTATGTATCACGGGGAATCTGCAGCAGGGAAACCTTACCTGCCTTTACATCAAGGGTAGCGTATACGATAACATCTGTCATCTTTGCTGTACGGCTGTCGTCCCAGTCTATACCGCAAACCAGAATATTTACAACATCCTGGTCGATGGAAGTATCTGTCTGAAGGTCTTCAGGAATATTTTCGCCTACATTGTACATATTGCCGATTGCCTTATCGACAGTGAAAATCATTACACCGATGATTGCTATTGTTAGCAGACATGCCACAAGAGTTTTTTTCGGGTCTGTCTTTTTCTTCTTTTTTCTTTTTCGGGCAGCTTCTTCTGCTCTGTATGTTTTTTTATCGCTCATTTTTTCCTCCTTAAAGGTTGCGGGCAAGACGGGCACGGAAATATTCCAGTGCTTCCAGACTATCTGTGTCCACAGTGTTTCCTTTGGACTTCACAAATGCAAGTGAATGTTCCAGAGAAGCAAACATGGCTTTATCCAGATTCTGTTTTGCAAGAGACAGGAGATAATCCTTGCCATCAAAACATCTTTCTTCACAAAGCATATCTGCAAGATATATAACCTTTTCTATATCCTGCATACCGCTTCTGCCGCAGGTGTGGCTTTTTACCGCCCACAATATCTCTTCATCCGTTATGCCAAGCTCACGCATTGCATAATCAGCAGCAGCAAAACCGTGCAGGGTTTGTTTTGGTTTATCTTCAATTTTATTAATTATACCACTTTGCTTTGCTCTGTGCAATAAAATATCTTTTGGAGCATTTTTCATTATATCGTGCAGAAGGGCTGCAATACGCAGTTTTTCCACATCAATGCCGTGAATTTCACCCAGCTCTGCAGCCAGTTTTTCCACATTGAGTGTATGGATATATCTTTTTTCATCCAGCAGCAGCTTTGCCAGCAGCTTTGCCGTACCTTTTAAGCGGGCTGTTTCATCAACCGAATAGAGGCTGTATTCGTCTACAATATTCTGCACTTCATCGGTGATAATATCCGCATTCTTTTCTCCTTCCCTGCGGAACTGGGAGGAGGAAACACTGATGATTTCTGCCTTTACAAACTCTATCTTTGCACCCATAGCTTCCAGTTTCTGTGCTTTGGCTGCAATATCATCTTCCAGCTCGTCCTCCCTGGCAAAAACCAGTGCCGTACAGTTGTTCATAACAAAATCTGCATTTTTCCAGCTGTCCAGTGTAAAAAGACTGTCGGAACCGATGACCATATAAATGTCCGCATTGTCATATTCTTCCTTGAGATGCTGCAGTGTCAGATATGTATAGTCATCCTGCATATTGGTGCCTTCCCAGTCGCTGATTTCCACATTTGCGGCAATATCCCCGAAAGCCGTCTGCGACATATACATACGGACATCAAAAGGTGCCGTACAGCTCTTTTTATGTGTAGGTGTGCCTGTGGGAACAACAATTATCCTGTCAAAATCTGCATACTGAACTGCACTTTTCAGTATTGAAATATGCCCTCTGTGTGGCGGGTCAAAAGAGCCGCCGAACAACAAAATTTTCATATTTTACTCCACATTTTATATACAAATAGCTATATATCTCTATAATTCTACAAAAAGTATTTATTTATGATAATTATTTAAACTGTTTGATATCGTACTGTGAGTCTTTATCCTTCTGCATAAAGAGCACAAATTTTGAACCGATAACCTGCACGCTGTCGCAGCCGATGTATTCGCAGAACATTTCTGCTGCTTCCTTTGCCTTGTACGGACAGTTGTCCAGAACTTTGCATTTTACAAGTTCTCTTGCAGCAAGTGCTGTTCTGATGGATTCTGCTGTTGCTTCTGTCACACCGTCTTTGCCGATGAGAACAATAGTATCAAGGTGCTGAGCCTGACCGCGCAGGTAAGCTCTCTGTTTTGAATTAAGTGCCATATATACTCCTTTATTTTTATAAATTGCATTTCGGGCATTATGCCCTTTATCTGTATTATGTAACTGCAGATAAATTCATCCTGTGCAGTTACACCGAAAGTTAAATAAAATCGCTTATTTTTTCTTTGAGCTGACGCAGGGCAGAGCCTCGGTGGCTTATGGCGTCCTTTGCTTCAGGGCTCATCTGTGAATAGCTGGTGTCGCCAACCATAAACACAGGGTCATAGCCGAAACCGCCGTCACCGATTCTTTCATACCCTATCCAGCCTTCGCAGGTGCCGCGGCATACAGTGTTTCTGCCGTCAGGCATATAGAGGCATACTGCGGATACAAAACGGGCTGTGCGTTTTTCCTTTTCCACACCTTCCATATCTGCCAGCAGTTTGTCGATGTTTTCATCGTCTGTTGCGTGTTCCCCTGCAAAACGGGCTGTGTAAACGCCCGGCGCACCATTCAGTGCATCAACTTCAAGGCCGCTGTCGTCGCTGATTGTGGGAAGCTTTGCAATTTCTGCAATTGTTCTTGCCTTTATAACGGCATTTTCTTCAAAGGTTGTGCCGTTTTCTTCAATTTCGATACTGATATCCAGTTCTTTCAGTGTTTTTGCTGTGATGCCGAAGGAATCCAGAATTCTCTGGATTTCCTTGAGCTTTTTCTGATTGTTTGTAGCTACTGCAAATACCATTATTCGCCGTCCTCCAGACTGAAAAGTGTCTGTGCAAAGGACTGCGGGTCAAACAGCAGCAGGTCGTCCACGCCTTCGCCCACGCCTACAAAACGCACAGGTATTCCCAGTTTTTTCTTGATGGAGATAACGCTGCCGCCCTTTGCTGTGCCGTCCAGCTTTGTAAGTATAATGCCTGTCGCTTCGGCAGCAGAGATAAATTCTTTTGCCTGGAAGATTGCATTCTGGCCTGTGATAGCTTCCAGCACAAGCAGGGTTTCAACAGAAGCTGTATCGCTTGCCTTGCGGATTACGCGGCTGATTTTGCCAAGTTCTGCCATAAGGTTTTTCTTGTTGTGCAGTCTGCCTGCTGTGTCGCAGATAACAATGTCGTATCCCTGGTTTTTGCCCTTTTCCACAGCTTCAAAGATAACAGATGCAGGGTCTGCGCCTTCGTCGTGCATAACGATGTCCACACCGCTTCTTTCTGCCCACTGGTTAAGCTGGCTTGCCGCTGCTGCACGGAATGTATCCCCTGCTGCAAGCAGCACCTTTTTGCCCTGGGATTTGTAGTAGTTTGCAAGTTTGCCGATGGATGTTGTCTTGCCCACGCCGTTTACACCGATGATAAGGATAACTGCAGGTGTGCCGGAAAGATCAAATTCCTTGTCGGTGGACAGCAGGTCAACAACGATGTCCTGAAAGATTTTAACAACATCTTCGCCGCTTTTTGCCTTGCGTTTTCTTGCTTCCCTGCGCAGTTCCTCGCAGAGGTATTCGCTTACTTCATAGCCAACATCGGCAAGGATAAGCTGTTCCAGCAGGTCGTCATAAAGTTCATCTGTAAGGGGAGATGAAATGATTGCTTTTGTGATGGAGTTAAAAACCCCTTCTTTTGTCTTTTTGAGGCCGAAGCCAAGTTTTTCAAATAATCCCATACTTTATAACCTCGCTAATTGATAAGTGATGGAGATACATTGTTCACATCCAGTTTAAGCAGTTTGGAGATGCCGTCCTCCTGCATTGTTACACCGTAGAGCACATCGGCAGATTCCATTGTGCCTCGGCGGTGGGTGATAACGATAAACTGTGTTGTGTCGGATATATCGTGAAGGTAATTTGCATATCTTGTTACATTTGCATCGTCCAGGGCTGCCTCGATTTCGTCCAGGATGCAGAATGGTGACGGGTTGTGTGCAAGAATTGCAAAATAGATGGAGATTGCAACCAGTGCCTGTTCGCCGCCTGAAAGGGCTGTAAGGCTTTTGATAACCTTGCCCGGAGGGTTTACACTGATGTCAACACCGCTTTCCAGAATATTTTCATGGTCGGTGAGGATAAGTTTTGCATTACCGCCGCCAAAAAGCTGACGGAAGATTCTGCCGAAGTTTTCGTTGATGATACCAAAGCTTTTGCTGAACATGGTCTTCATCTCGCCGTTAAGGCTTGTGATAAGCTTCTGCAGCTGATTTTTTGATTCTTCAAGGTCGCGGAGCTGTTCCTTGAGGAAGCTGTATTTTTCGTAAACTTCCTTATATTCCGCAATTGCGTTTACATTTACATTGCCAAGACGCTTGATAGCCGCCTTCACTGCCGCAAGGTCTTTTTTCAGCTGATTTTCATCTTCAAAATCAAATGCATATTCCTTTGCGGTCTGCACTGTAAGCTCGTATTCTTCCCAGAGCTTCTGGATAATATCATCGTAACTCTGTTCCATATTTGCAATCTTTCCGCCGATTTCTGCAATGCGGGTGGAAAGTGCCACATGCTGTTTTCGCAGCTCGTTGATTTCATTTGAAACTTCAACGCGTTCCTTTTCAATTTCCATACGGAAAGTTATAAAATCAGCATTCTGTTTTTCAATCTCCTTTATCTGCTGCTGCATATCAAGCACATTCTGTGCCTTTGTGCCGATATCAACCTGTCTCTGTGCAATCTGGTTTCTTATCTCGTCCATATCGAGCACAATCTGATTTTTACGAATTTCGCTCTGCGCACTCTGTGCAGAAAGCTGGCTGAGATTGTTCTGAACAACGGTGATCTCTGCGCCGATTGAAACAATCTGCATTTTTGTCTGGTTAAGCGCTTCCATAAGGGCATCCTTTTTAGCAGCATATTCGCTGTCGATTTCGCCCAGGGCTGAAAGCTGTGCGCATACTTCTGCCAGTTCCTTTTCGCTTTCTGTGATAATGCGGTAAAGGCTGTTTTCCTTTTCCCTGTTGTTTTTCACAACGCTGTTGCTGTTTTCGATGATGCCTTCGTAAAGATAGATGCTGTCTTTATACTGATTTTCCAGCTGTGTGTATTTTGCCAGTTCTATGCTGCAGTTGTTTTTGTCTGCCTGCAGCGCTTCAATTTCAGCATTGCAGCCGTCAATCTGGTTGTTCATAAGGTCAAGGGAATTCTGTACTTCTGCTTTATCTTTTTCAATTCTGTCAAATTCAGCCTTGAGTTCTGCCAGAGTTATTCTGAGTTTTTCAATCTCGCCTTTCCTTGTGAACAGACCTGCACTTTTGCTTACGCTGCCCCCTGTAAATGAGCCGCCTGCATTTATCTGCTGACCGTCCTTTGTAACAATTTTATATCTGTAACCAAGCTGTTTTGCCAGGCGGGATGCACTGTTGATATCATCTGTGATAATTGTTCTGCCAAGCAGGTTGGAGATGATGTGGCTGTATTTTGAATCCGCAGTTACAATTCTGTCTGCTGTGGTTGCCCATTCAGGCAGATTTTCGCTGAAACGGGATTCTTTTACCGTGTCAAGAGGCAGAAAAGTTGCCCTGCCGCCGCGGTTGTTTTTGAGATATTCTATGGCATATTTGGCGCAGGTTTCGTTTTCTACAACTATGTTCTGCAGTCCGTAGCCAAGAGCAATTTCAATTGCGGTTTCATAGCCTTTTTCCACGCTGATAAGCTGTGCCACTGTGCCGATTACACCCTTGAGAGAGCCGTTTCTGCCCATATTGAGCACGGTTTTTACACTCTGCTGGAAGCCCTCAAGACTGTTTTCCATATCGGTAAGCAGCTTGATGCGGTTCTGTGTATCAATCTGTTTTCTGGTGTTTTCATTCTGCAGATTGAGATAATTGTCCATTTTTGTGCCGAGCGATGACAGCTTCATGGACAAACCGTTTCTGATATTTGTGTTCTGTGTTATCTTGCGCTGTGCTTCTTCGCTGAAAGAATTAAGCTCTGCAATCTGTGCCTGTGTGGTTTCAAGATAGCCTTTTGCGGTGAGCATATCCTGCTTTGCCTTGTTGGCTGTCTGCTGTACAGATTCGTTCTGGGCAGCAAATCCGTGAATTTCCATCTTGCTGTCCTGAATTTTATTTGTAAGGACTGTTTCACGGCTGAGCAGAGCACCTTTCTGACCGTCTGCCTCCACAGCCTGACGGCCGAGAATTGCTATTTCTTCTTCAGTTTTCTGCTGTTCTGCCGCAAGGGCTGCTTTTTTGCTTTCATTTTCAGCCAGGGCTGCTTCAAGCTGCTGCTTTTTGCTGTCAGCTTCACCTTCCAGACTTTCGTAAAGTTCCAGTTCCCTTTTCAGTTCCTCCAGCTTGATGCTGTCGTACTGTATCTGGTTTTCAAAAACAGCCTTTTCGCTGTTTGCCGCGGCAATCTGCTGTTCTATTGCACGGATGGTGTTCTGGTTTTCTTCGCCTTTTCTGATAAGGTTGTTGCCTTCAAAGTAGCGTTTATCGATGTAATCTTCCTTTTCAGTGATGGATTTTTCCACGCTGTCGCAGTCGCTGCGGAATATTTCCAGCCTTCTCTGCTGGTCACGGATAAGGGATTTGGAACGGTTCACTGTGGAAAGCCAGAGAGAGATTTCCATGCCTTTTTTCTTTTCACTGAGTGCAAGATACTCTTTTGCCTTTTTGCTTTCCTTTTCAAGCGGGCCAACCCGTTCTTCCAGATTTATGAGAGTATCAGACAGGCGCTGGATATTTTCCTGTGCACCTGCAAGTTTCTTTTCTGCTTCGTTCTTTTTGTATCTGAATTTTGAGATACCTGATGCTTCTTCAAAAATTTCCCTTCTGTTTTCAGGTTTTGCTGTAACAATCTGGCTGATTTTGCCCTGACCCACAATGGAGTAACCGCTTTTGCCAAGACCTGTATCGAGAAACAGTTCATAGATATCTTTAAGTCGCACACGGTTGCCGTTGATAAAGTATTCACCGTCGCCGCCGCGGTAGTATTTTCTTGTTACCGAAACTTCGTCGGTGTCCATATCAAAGCTGCGGTCGGAATTGTCCAGGATAAGGCTTACTGCCGCAAAGCCCATAGGGCCGCGCTGGCTTGTGCCGCCGAAGATGATATCCTCCATCTTGCCTGCAGAACGCAGTTCCTTGCCGCTGGTTTCACCAAGCACCCAGCGGATAGCGTCGCTGATATTGCTTTTGCCTGAACCGTTAGGGCCGATAACTGCAGTCATACCCCTGTCAAAGGCTATTCGGGTTTTATCCGGGAAGGATTTGAAACCGTGAAGTTCTATAGCTTTTAAGTACATCTGTTTTTCCTTTTTAGGTTAATTGATCTATTGTGAATTCACCCTTTGGCAGGGCACTGTCTGCAACTATCTGCACAGTGTATCCCATGCTGCCGAGTGATGTTATGTTGCTGTTTTTCTGACCTTTCCACTGGGAAAGTTCTTTTGGGTTTACTTTAATTATATACTCTTTGTTTCCTGTATTTGTTAACTGCCTTTTAATTCTGTCAAGACAGCGCTGTGAAATGCACAGTTCCCTGAAGGCCGGGTGATAAGGACCTGCCACAATCTTGCCCTCAAGGCCTGTATCTGCATGAAGACCCATTTTTATGATGCGGATACTGTTTTTTTCAAATATATCCATAAGCTCTGCACAGATTTTTACAGTTTCGTCCAGTGTGGGCGGTGTGTATTCGCCATTTAAAAATTTCTGTTCCAGCAGGGTGTTTTTCAGGGTTACTGTAGGGTATATTCGCACAGTGTCCGGCTTTAAATACACAAACTTTTTGGCTGTATCCAGTGCATAATCCCTGTAGTTTTTCTGGCAGTACAGGCCTGTCATCATCTGCAGGCCAAGTGAAAAGCCATACTGCTTTATAAGCGCCGCTGCCCTGTTTACATCTTCCTCGGTATGACCTCTGAGATTTGCCTTCAGCACATCGTCCTGCATGCTCTGAGCACCGAGCTCTATGCTTGTGACACCGTACTGCTTCAGGATTGCGAGTATCTCTTCATCAATACAGTCAGGACGGGTGGAAATTCTGATGCCCACGGCTCTGCCCTTTTCAACAAAAGGATATGCCGCTGAAAGCAGGCTT
>JAFSCM010000077.1 GCA_017436765.1 Oscillospiraceae bacterium | reverse complement strand
TTTGACACTCAGTTTTATTGAACCAATGTATAGTTCTGTGATAGTGTGTTCCTTGGCAACGGTGTCAGCAATCAATGAGGTATATTATACAAGAATGGGTAGAGAAATCTTTTAACAAGCAAATTTCTATTTGTAAAACGATTAGATAAATTTGAATATGTCGAACAGATGGATAAAGAATGTTTAATAATTAAAGGCGCTGACTGATGTAAAGAAAAGAGGTTGGGGTATGAAAAAATATATATTATTGCCGGTTGTTCTGATACTGATATTGCTTTGCGGATGTAGCAGTTCGGAACACCAGATATCCGCAGCAGAACAGGAGTTGCTGGCAAATGCGGATGCCCGACGGGAAGCAATTCTGAACAGCCCAACAGAAATTTCTGTTAGCGGTGTAATCTATTATGTATCTGCAGATGGTGATGACAACAATGATGGCAGAAGCGAGGATACTCCATGGGCATCACTGGAAAAGGTGAACAGTGCGCCTCTGAACCCAGGGGATGGTGTGTTCTTCCGCCGCGGAGACATCTGGCGCGGAGAAGCTCTCATTGCACAGAATGGTGTTACATACTCTGCCTATGGTGAGGGTGCGAAGCCAGGCATTTACGGTTCACCGGAAAATGGCGCAGACCCTGCAAAATGGAGTCTGATGGACGGAACGGACAATATCTGGGTTTTCTATAAGGATATTATGGACTGCGGTGATATTGTTCTGGATGGCAGTATGGACCTTGCAGATAAAGCACCCGTCTGGTGGACAGGAGACAGATATGTAAAGTTTGTTGTGGGCGTAGATGATTACATCACCCTGATGCAAAAACCGACTTTTGACCCTGCAAAAGATATGGGTGAACTTCAGTATTTTAATGATATTGATTATTCTGACCTCAATTCGCAGCATCCGATATATGTTTATGAATATGCTGACAGAGAAGGAAAACTCTACCTGCGATGTGATGAGGGTAATCCGGGTGAAGTATATCAATCCATTGAATTTTGCTGTGACCCGTACAACGGCAGTGTAGTGACACTGAACTTTGGATATATGTCCGTGCTTGATAATATATCGGTGATGTATGGCGGTCATGCAATTGAGGCTAACGGGGGCAGGCTTGTACAGAACTGCGAAGTTGGCTATATGGGCGCAATGACACACACATTCTATGACGCAGAAACAATCTATTCCGGCGACGGTATCAGCCACACCCTCAATATGCTTGTAGAGAACAACTATGTGCATCACGTATTCAACGGAGGGATTGCAGCAGGAGAGATGGCTTTTGCAGCCGATGGAGAATTTGCAGATGTTGAGGAAACTCAGGGCAATAATACAATTCGCAGCAATCTGCTGGAGTATACCGCAGGTATTACTCTGATTAACTGGGAAGAAGAAGTCAACGAACTGCACAGGTTTAAGGATATTCTGATTGAAGACAATTATGTGATGCATTCCACCACTGCAGGAGACCCTCAAAGAAAAAAGGCAAATTCCATTATCGGTGCTCTGGTTTTCTCGGGCAGTGATATGCCTCTGCCGTGCGCCAACGAAAATCTTGTGATTAAAGACAATGTTTTGTACTGTTCAGATGGTGCTCTCATTATCAGCGGTATGCCGCAGGAATATTATCCTGTATACAGTGGAAATACTTATATGCAAAACCAGAATAAACCATTTGCATATTGGTGTTTCGACGATGGAAAATTCAGTATGTTCATGACAAAAAAACACAGTGAAATGGAAACTTTTGTACATGAAGAACTTGGAGACAAAACTGGCGTTGTTTTACAATAAGAAAACATTTAAGTAAATCCCAATATATCAAACAGTAAGAACTCATTTTACACATCGCATTTTACCCTGTAAATTCAACAATGCTTAAAGCCGGGCTGTTTTTAAGGCCCGGCTTTAACTGTTTTATGGCTGCCGTTCTGAAAACATTTTGGATACAAATCTGTATATTGCGTCATACATACACTTTGTTGTAAGATAATATAAAGAAATCAATACCATTATACTTTGTGATTTCAAAAGGAGAAAACTTATGAAGTTGAAAGAAATACCATATAAACGCCCTGATGTTGACCAGATTATCGGCACAATAAACGCACTTAAAACCGAATTTGAAAAGGCAGAAAGCGCCGCAGTACAGCTGGAAATCTTCAAAAAATATGAAGAAGCAAGAGGTCATTATGACACATACAGCTGTCTTTCAAATATCCGCAACAGTATGGACTCCTTTGACCCGTTTTATATTGCCGAACAGGAATTTTATGACACCGTTTCCCCAAGGGTGACACAGGCGGTAAACAGCTTTAACGAAGCTGTGCTGGGCAGCAGATTCAAAGCAGAACTCAAAGAAGTGCTGGGCAGCTATTATTTTGACTGTATGGAGATGCAGCAGAAAACCTTCAGCGAAGATATTATGGACCTTATGGCAGAGGAAAACCGCCTTTGCACAGAGTACGAACAGCTTTATGCCTCTGCAATCGTGGACTTTGACGGCAGAAAAATCAATCTTTCCCAGCTTGCCGCATATATGCAGAACCCTGACAGAGAAATACGCAAAGCGGCTGTGCTTGCCGATGCAAAATTCTTTGAAGACAACCGCGAAAAGTTTGACATCATCTATGACAAACTTGTAAAAAACAGAGACCTGCAGGCAAAAAAACTTGGTTTTGACAACTATATGCAGGTGGCATATCTTAAAAGAAAACGCGCATACAGCCCTGAAGATGTGGCAAACTTCCGTCAGCAGATTCTTGATGTTATAGTACCTAAAAATGTTGAGTACAAAAAGGCACAGGCAGAAGCTATCGGCGTGGAAGATTTCCGTTTCTATGACGATGACTTTGCTTTTCCTGACGGCAACCCAAAACCAAAATACTCCCCTGATGAAATACTGAAACTCTGCAAACAGATGTTTGGCGAGATGAGCGCCGAAACAAAGGAACTTATCGACCTTATGTACGATAATGAACTGTTTGACATTGCACCACGCAACGGCAAGCGTGCGGCAGGCTACTGCGTGACAATCCACGATTACGGCTATCCGTTCATCTTCTTCAACGCCAACGGCACACAGGGGGACATAAAAACCCTTACCCATGAATGCGGTCATGCCCTTGCGGCATATACAACACAGAAGGAGATTGAATATTCCTCTATCCGTCACGCCGCAATGGAAGCCTGCGAAACCCACAGTATGAGTATGGAATTTCTCTCAAGCCCGTGGCATCATCTGTTCTTTGAGGAAGATGCGGCAAAATACAGCGAGCACCTTGCAAAAAGCGCACTGTACTTTATCCCTTACGGCATTATTGTGGACTATTTCCAGGAACTTGTATACACACACCCTGAGTGGACACCTGACGAAAGAAATGCAGCATGGCTGGAGCTTGAAAACACATATATCCCTTACAACAACTTTGAGGGACTGCCTTTCTACAGCCGCGGCGGCAGATGGCAGAAAAAGATACATATCTATGCAATGCCGTTCTACTATATTGACTACAGCGTGGCACAGACACTTGCTTTGCAGTTTTTCTCTATGTATCTTACAGACGAAAAATCCGCCTGGGAAAAATATATGAAATTTGTAAAGGCAGGCGGCAAAATGAATCTGTTTGAAACCATTGATGCCTGCGGTATGACAAGTGTATTCAGGGACGGTGCCCTGGCAGAAATCTGCAAACCTGTGTTTGAATGGATTGACAATCTGAAAAAATAGATGCACCGCCGCCCTTTTGCACCGCAATAATTTCCGATTGAAATTATCACTTATAATCTGAAAAACAAAATACCCCTTTGCTGCAGGTCAGCAAAGGGGTATTTTTTGTAATATTTTGTCGATTTTATACTATATGTTTAACAATCCCACTGGTGTTTTTTCATATCCACATAGTTTTCCTTTTTAAAGGTTACACCTTCCTGCTTTAAAAGCTGTGGCTGTTCGTACCACCCGGGAGCTGTTCTGCCCTGATGATTAACAACCCGGTGGCAGGGATATTCACCATAATATTCCGACATAGACAACACCTTACCTACAAGGCGGGAATTGTTATCACGGCCGATAAGCCGTGCAATCTGACCATAGGTTGCCACACAGCCGTATGGAATTTCTTCCACCGCCGACAGAATTTCGTATATCAGGTCCTCGTTAAGTTTTGACATTGTATTTCTCCCGTCAGATTTCGGCTTTTTTCAACCGATCAGATATAATATCATCAGAAATTTTTAACAGATTTCTATTCAACTATTTCGCCATTTTCATTTATAAAAATTTCTCTTGGCGGAATGTGAGAAGAAAACTGAAATGGTGTCATTACTGCTGCATAACAGCCCGCATTATCCATTGTGATTATATCTCCAATTTCCAATTCAGGCAAAGTAATGCTTTTTTCAATAAGGTCTGCCGCTGTGCAAAGATTGCCGCATAGCGTTACAGTTTCGGTTTTGGTTGTTTCTTCACCCTTTTTTATCACCGTGTAACCAAAGGCATCTGGTTTTGTATAGAACGGCTCGTTTGCTGCAGGGATTCCCTGCGCATAGCCTTCTACCATAGCCGCAAGGCTTGGACGAACAAAGCCGTTGAGTGTACTGCTTAAAATTACAAATGTTATGCCGCGGGAATATTTTTTATCAAGCACCTTTGTGGCATAAATACCCGATTTACCGCAGACATATCTGCCTGTTTCTATAAGTACCTTTATATCTCCCATTTCTGCCTTGAACTGCTTTATTGCCTGTGATGTCTCTGCACCAAGCTTAGCCACATCAACCGGAATATCTTCCTCTGCAAAAGGTATACCGATACCACTTCCAAGATTTACAAACTTAAGCTTTATATCCAGCTGTTGCTCCACCTTTTTGCAGAGGGCAAACATTTTTCTGTGATATGCTGCAATTACATCGCCGCGAAGCTCCTGACTTTTGCTGTGTACATGAATACCGATAATTTCGGTGTTTTCAAGAGATTTTATCCAGTCTTTATGGGCAAAAAATGCTTCTTCATCTATACCGTATTTTGCACTTACACCCTTATCAGCATCAAATGTAAAATCAGGATTTATACGCACACCTATCTGCAGTTTTATGCCTTTTTCGGCGGCGATTTCATCTATCATTTTTATCTCGCTGAAACTGTCTGCAATGATGACAGCTTTATCCGCTGCCCCTTCAATATCCTGCTGTGTTTTGCCCGGTGTGGAATAGTATATTTTATCTGCACCAAGGCCGTTTGCCTGTGCAAGCAGAACTTCGCCAAAGCTGGCAGCATCAATGCCAAAGCCGTTTTCAACCACCTTTTTTACAATTTCCCTGTGTGGATTTGTCTTTGCAGAATAGAGAAACTGTACATCTTCAAAACTGTTTTTAAGAGTGTCTATGCTGTTTTGAATAATCTGACCATCGTAAAGATAAAAGCTGTTGTATTTTTCAGAGAGCTTCAAAATCATTCTTTTGTTTTTCATATTATCACCCTTTAACATTATACAACAGCATTTGCAGTACAGGCAATAGGACAGTGTACCCAGATTGATACACTGTCCTGTTATCATCAATTTATTGTTGTTTTACAGTATCACACATATAAGGCCCTGACAGCCTTCGTTTATAACCCGTTCGATAGTCTCCTGCAGTCGTCCCCTTGCCTCCTGCGGAACATTCAGCAGCTTGCTGCTGAGCCCCTGGGTTACAAGGTTCTGCAGGGAATTGCCGAAAATATCCGACTGCCATATATCCAGCGGTGCACTTTCAAAGTTCTTCAGCATACCGTTCACCAGCTCCTCGCTGTTTGCTTCACTGCCCACAATTGGGCTTACCTCCGTGTGAATATCTGCTTTGAGAATATGCAGCGACGGTGCACTTGCCTTGAGCCGCACACCGAACTTCTGTCCCTGTCGGACAATCTCCGGTTCTTCAAGCCGCAGCTGTTCTATGGACGGCATAACAATGCCGTATCCCGTGCGGTTCACCTCTTCCAGTGCAGGGGCAATTTTATCGTACTGCTGCTTTGCGTATGTAAGACGGGTTATCAGCTTCATAAGCGCCCACTCGTCCCTTACATTTTCTCCCGTCAGAGACTCCAGTGTATCGTAATACGCAGTTTTATCCATATCCACTGCCACCGTTGCAATTCCCGTGCCGCAGTCAAAATTCTTAAGTTTTGCCACAGTAACATTTTCGGCTTCTGCCAGCTTATCAACAGCGGTCTCCACCATATTGAGTTTATTTACATCTGCAAATATATCTTTTATCTCCTTCAGCAGTTTCTGTCTGTAAACACAGTCCTTATTCTGCATTGCCACCCATTTGGGAATTGCAAGACGGATTTCCCTTAATGGAAATTCCGTAAGGGCAAGGGCAAGGATTTTTTCTGCTGTTTCTTTATCCAGCTCAAGACAGTTTACAAGCACTGTGGAAACACCATATCTGTTTTCAATCTGCTGCCGTATGTTTTTTGCCCTGTCACTTTCGGGCTCTGCGCTGTTTAGCACAATTACAAAAGGTTTGCCTATCTTTTTCAGCTGTGCCACAACAGTTTCTTCTGCCTGAACATAGTTTTCACGCGGAATATCGCTTATGGTTCCGTCACAGGTGACCATAATGCCGATGGTAGAATGTTCGCTTATAACCTTGTAGGTACCTATTTCCGCCGCCCGTTCAAAGGGAATTGCCTGTTTGAACCAAGGAGTTTTGACCATACGGGGTTTCCCGTTTTCCGTATCGCCCTGTGCCCCTTTTATCATATACCCCACACAGTCCACAAGCCGTACCCTGATATTGTGGTTTTCATTCACCGTTATGTCCACACCCTGTTCAGGTATAAAATTGGGCTGGGTTGTCATTATGGTTCTGCCCGCCGCAGACTGTGGAAGTTCGTCTATGGTGCGTACCTTTTTATCCGCATCCTTTATATTCGGGATAACAAGCGCTTCCATAAATTTTTTTATAAATGTGCTTTTCCCTGTTCTTACAGCACCTACCACCCCGATAAACACCGAGCCCTGTGTGCGTTTCTGTATATCTTCATAAATATTATTCATACTGCACCTCCTGCTCTGTAAATGCGGGAACAAACAGCATACGGTCTGAATCCACAATATCCTTCTGCAGGGAATTTTCCTCTATAATATCCTGAGGGTCTGCGTTGTGATTTCTTGCAATATCAAACACCTTTTCCCCTTTGTGTGCATAGTATACTATCAGTGCATCTTCCGTCTGCACAGGCTCCTCTGTGTTTTCCGCAAAAGTTTTAAGCAGACTGAAAGGCTGTTTTTCTATTACAAATCCCTGCGCAGATATATTGGCGTTTATCTGCAGTTCCCCTTCTGTGTGAGTATATGTACAGCCCGATACAGACAGCTTTATGCATATTTCATCATGCTGGCCGCATTTTTCCAGCCAGTCGAGAACTATATCCTCTGTTTTTGAAACACATTCATATTCTTTCTGGCCGTTCATTGTAATTATATTTGCGGTAATCTTTGATTTTACCGTTGTCTTGTTTATCTCAAAATAGCTTTTTACAGGTGCAATTTCAAATATGATATCTTTTACCACACAGTCCCTGCCCGTATTTTCGGACATGCGCACCGCCAGTGTCCTGTCAACACTGTACATATTTGTATCGCACAGTATCTCCTGACTGGTTTTCTCACACAGATACAGTCTTGAAAATGCATCATAAACAGATATGACCTGCTGTTTTGAAAAAGCTGATGCATCTATCTGCACCGTTACCGCTGCTGTATATTTCTTGTTTTCCTGATTCTGCGATATACCAAAGGAGCATACGGATACATCGGCACAGCAGATGTGATTTTCCTTTATTCCGTTCATATCGATAATCTGATTGTAGGGAAAAACCTGGGTGTGTGTTTTTATCTGGTCCGAGCCCGACACTGTACACAGTATTTCAGCATTTACCTCACCTTTCACCGTTATTTTATCCTGATATACCGATATGGCAGGAGTTGACGCTGTTGTATGAACCCGCAGCACCTTTATCATATCTTCCGGCAAAGCCAGCTCGTTTTCTGCTGTAAACTGGCGTATATTCTGACCTGCAAGATAAAAATGCGGTATTTCCCCGCTGTCACAGCACACTGTTCCGCCTGTAATCTTTGTTATGGAATTTGTCTTCTGTCTGCCGAACACCTTGATACTGAACATATATGCCCCGCGCACATCTATGCGTGTGGGGTTCTGCGGGCGTGTGTTTACATACTGACTCTGGCCCTGAATATTTATAAAGTTAAGGTCACAGTCTGCCGCTGCAAGCTCCAGCTGTTTCTGGAATGGTACCTTCTGGTTTACGACGCTAAGTTTTTCCCCTTCGGGAGGCTGATAAAAAATTGCTATTTTTATAAATCCCTCCACCGTCAGTTTGTTCTGCATAATATATTTCTGCGTCACAACATGATTCATTGTGGTTTTTACAATCTTGAAGACAGGAGCATCGTAATCAGCAAGAAGAAATTCTGCCTCTACCGGCTGCTCACTGTTTATATCTGCTATCTTTGCCGTCGACAGCAGATGGTCATAAAATAACTGTGTTGCC
The DNA here is from genome assembly GCA_017436765.1 of Oscillospiraceae bacterium. GTDB lineage: Bacteria > Bacillota > Clostridia > Oscillospirales > Ruminococcaceae > RGIG3102. The sequence goes on along the minus strand of JAFSCM010000077.1, from coordinate 5,841 downwards.
ATATTTGTCTCCTTTCCTATCGGGACTTATTCCCTACAAAATATATATTTATTACAAAATAAAATATTCGCTGCCGGGCAATACTAAAAGAAAAAATCGGAGAAAAATATGTCCAGAAAGCTGAAAACCGCCCTTGCAAGAAAGATAATAAATGTGACCGATGAAAATATAGATGATGAAGAACTGATACACGCACTGCTTGAAAAAGAATTTTTTGTAAGTACAGAAAACGAAAATCTGTCCTTCGGTGACAAAGCAGCAGATTTTCTGGCTAAATTTGCCGGAAGCTGGCTGTTTATAATTTCATTCTGCCTTTTTCTTACAGGGTGGATTGTGATAAACCTCTATCTTATGAAAAGGCCTTTTGACCCTTATCCCTTTATACTGCTCAACCTCATCCTGTCCTGCCTTGCTTCTGTTCAGGCGCCGCTTATTATGATGAGCCAGAACCGGCAGGAAGAAAAGGACCGCCGCCGTGCTGAAAGTGATTATAAGATGAGCCTGAAATCCGAAATAATCATCGAAGATATTCACCATAAGCTTGACAGAATACTTAATCAGCAGAGTATTCTTCTTTCTTGCTGCAACCCCGAAACAGAAAACATCAAGTCTGAAAATATTGTGACGGAGGTTGAAAAAGAGAGTTAAATGAGTTATGATTTAAAAAAGTCAAAACACATTTCTGAGGAGGAAAAACAGATGGGCAATATATGGCATGATATAAAACCCGGCAGAATAAATGCTGATGATTTTATCGCAGTTATTGAAATTGAAAAAGGCTCCAAAAACAAATATGAGCTGGACAAGGAAACAGGCTTTATTATCCTTGACAGAATCCTTCACACATCCACACACTATCCTGCAAACTACGGATTTATTCCACGCACCTACGCTGACGACGGTGACCCGCTGGATGTTCTTGTACTGTGCAGTGAAACCATAAGACCTATGAGCCTTGTAAGATGTCACCCTATCGGTGTTATCACAATGCTGGACGGTGGCAAGCTGGACGAAAAAATTATTGCTGTTCCTTTTGATGACCCTACCTATAACGACTATCAGGAACTCAGTGAACTGCCAAAACATGTGGCTGATGAAATGGGACATTTCTTTACAGTTTACAAAAGTCTTGAAAACAAGGACACCGTTGTAAATGACACAATGGATGCTTCAGCAGCAAGAGAAATTATCAACAAATGCCGTGAAAATTATATTGAAAAATACTGTAAATAACTGATTTTTATACAGAAAAAGGACCTTGCCTTCAGCAAGGTCCTTTTCCCGTTTTCAGTTAAAATCGGTGGAGAAATGTATATTATAAGGAGAGATTTTGTTTAATCATCATAAACAGATTCAACTTCCCAGTTTCTGATTGCACCGCTGTATCCGTCAATTTCAAATTCATATTCCAGCTCGTTGTAAACGATTTTTCCTTCATATTCAATTCTGCCGTCATCTCGGTCAACTTCAAATTCTCTGATATCTGTTTCTTTGGCTCCCGGCACCTGTGAAAGTGCAATTTCTTTTGCCTTTGATTCTGAGATCAAAGCGTCAGTTTTATTTTCAGATGGCTTTTCCGCAGGTTTTTCTGTCGGTTTTGCTTCTTCCGGTCTGTAGCCTTCTGCATCATAGTCAAATGATACTACATTTCCGCTGTATGCATCTATGTCGTAATCGTATTCAACAAAGTCACCGCCGTAAAATTCCACTTCATAAACCACACGGCCGTCATCACGGTCAAGTTCACATCTTACAAATTTTACATCAGCTTCTTTTTTGCCTGCGTGAGAAAGAGCGATGGATTTTGCCTTGCTTTCGCCTATCAGCTGTGAATCTGTCTTATTGTCAGATTTTGGTTCTTCAGCTTTTTCTGCCTTTGGTGCCTGTGCTTCACTCTTTGGCTCTTCAGCTTTGTTTTCAGCAGGTTTTGCTTCGTCTTTTGGTACATCTGCCTTTTCCTGCGCAGGTTTTGCTTCATTCTGCTGTGGCTGTTCTGTATTTTCATTTACAGGTATCTGAATGTTTCCACCCAGCACCTCTGCTGCCATTTCAGGTGTAATCACTGTGCCTGTGAGAGCTTCGATATAATAATCGTATTCTCTGCCTTTGGCATCAAATTCAATTTCATAATACTGATGACCCTTGTACTCCTTAAGGGATGCTTCTTCAAAATCTGCGTCTTCTGCCGCAACTCCCGCTGCTTCCAGTGCTGCTGCCTTTGCTGCATCAAACCCAACAGGAGCAATCTGTGCGGACTGCTGTGCGCATCCTGCAAGTGCTGCCAGCAATACTGCTGATAAAATAACAACTGTCAATTTTTTCATAGTGATATCTCCTTTCAGGAATTTATATATATTTCATTATTTTCTCTGCGGTCTTTTCTTTGACCTGATAATAACACCCAAACATTAAATTAAGATGAAACTTTTCAATATTTTCAAAACTTTTTCCTACTTTGTTTGTTGGTTTTTATCTTTGACTGTATAATACACCCCAAACATTAAATTAAAATGAAATTCTTATACAATTTTAAAAATTTTCCATAAAAAAAGATGAACCTTTTTACAGTTCATCTTTTCATATTATTCTCTGATTAACGGCAGATGCAGCGAAAATGCGCTGCCTTTGCCGACAGTGCTTTCCACCGTCATAAACCCGCCGTGCAGGCGTGCTATCTGCTGTACTATGGACAGTCCCAGCCCTGCACCGCTGCTGTCGTTGTTCCGTGACGGGTCAGCCTGATAAAATCTGTTCCATATCTTCTCAATGTGTTCTGCGGGTATACCTTCTCCCTCATCTTTTACCGTCAGCACTGCACTGTTGTCCTTTTCAGTAACTGAAACTGATATTTCCCCGTCTTCTCTGCCGTATTTTACAGCATTTTCCACCAGATTATACAAAAGCCGCTGCAAAAGGGCTTTGTCTGCTTTTACAGCAACCTTTTCATCACAAAATACCTTTATATTATATTTTTCCCAATCTGCTTCAGCACAGAAGTCCTTCACAGTTTCTGACAGGTTAAGCTGTTCAAAGGTAAATTTTTCCGTGCCCTGCTCCATACGCGTCATACTTAGCAGCTGATTGATAAGCGCTGACATTTTATCTGCCTGGCGGCCTATAACAGCCAGTGTTTCTGCGTGTTCCTCCGCTGTTTCATCATATTTTCTGCCGTACTCACAGGCACTTTTTATAACAGCAACAGGTGTGCGCAGTTCGTGGGAAGCATCCGCCGTAAACTGCTTTTCCGCTTCAAAGGAGCTTTCCAGACGGCTTAACATATCATCAAAGTTATCTGCAAGATGAGAAAACTCATCATCGCCTTCAGTCAGGTTTATTCTGCCCGAAAGGTCTTTTGCTTCGTTTATGGCTTTTGCTGTGGCATTTATTCTGTCCAGAGGACGGAAGGACTTTCTTATTATAAGCCAGCTGCCCAGCGCTGCAAGCAGAGTGAACACAGGCAAGGTGATTGCCGACACCATAAGCAGATAGCGGGCAAGATAGTCCATATCCGGAACATCGCTTATTCCTCTTATCCAGAATCCCGTTTCCAGATTATAGGGCAGCCACATATCCAGCACGATAAATTTATTGTCGCCGCTTTCAACTGTACGGATTATGCCGTTTTCAAAATCCGCTGCTGTCTTGAAATTTACAGGCAGCTGTCCTGCAAGCAGGCTTCCGTTTCTGCTGTAAACCAAAGTGGATATTCCGTTCTGATAATAGAGAAATTCTTCATCAATAACAGGAGTTGTATCGGTTGCCTGTATATGCTTTATGTTGCCGCGCACGACAGACTCCATACGCTCCATAATTGTTTCGGTGGCTACATAATTGCTGATAAACAGTGCCATAGACACCAGCACCACCGTAAGAAGTGCCACAAGGCCTGTTATCCACAGTGTAATCTTTAATTTGACCGATTTTTTCATAGGCTATTTCTCCTTTTTATCAGGATTTTCACCCTCTCTGAGCACCCAGCCCACACCGCGTATGGTGTGGATGAGTTTAACCTTGTCGTCACCGTCTATTTTTTTGCGCAGACGGCTCATATATCCGTCGATGTTGTTGGAACTTCCCGTAAAGTCAAAATTCCAGATTTTATCCTCCAGCTGTTCACGGGACAGAACTATGCCCTGATTGCGGATAAGATGCTCCAGAATAGTGAATTCCTTTGGCAGGAGTGAAATTTCCGTACCGTTTCTGTGCACGGTGCGGCGCTGAACATCCACCGTAAGGTCGCAGAGTGTGAAAACATTGCTGCGGCTGCCTGTGCGCTTGCGCGTCATAGCACGGACCCTTGCCAGCAGTTCATCAAAATCAAAAGGCTTTACAAGATAGTCATCTGCTCCTGCATCAAGGCCCTTTACACGGTCGGAAACTGCATCTCTCGCTGTCAGAAACAGCACAGGCGTATCATACCCTTTTTCCCGCATCCAGTTCAGCAGGCCGTAACCGTCCAGCTTCGGCATCATAATGTCAAGGATAACTCCGTCATACTGTGCACCCAGAATATAGCTTTGTGCCTCTTCTCCGTCATAGCAGCTGTCAACACTGTAACCGTTTTTTCTGAGTGTTTTTACTATAAGCATATTCATATCCACCGTATCTTCCACAACAAGTATTCTCATAAAAACACTCCTTTCAGTGTTGATGTGCACAATTTATGTATATAGGATACATTAAGGTTTGCTTTTGTGTCAATTATTGCACAGCATAACAGCTTTATTTTAAGATAAGTATATGGTATATTTATTAAATAAACATTAAATTAATGGTGATTTATGGAAAAAAGATTCAAATTTTCAAAATACTGTTATATACTTGCAGCTATTCTGATTACAGGTTTTGCTGTCAGATTACTGTTTATCGGTCAGTTCCCTACAGGACTTAATCAGGACGAAGCCTCTTCAGGCTACGAAGCCTATGCTGTTATGAACTACGGTATCGACCGCAACGGTGTGGAAAATCCCGTACACCTTATATCATGGGGCAGCGGACAGAATATGGCATACAGCTGGCTGGCTATGCCCTTTCTTAAAATATTCGGAAACAGTGTTGCAGCACTGAGACTTCCCATGGCAATTGCCGGCTGTATTTCGGTCGCGGTTTTCTGGTTGCTTATGAAGGAACTTTCTGACGAAAAACGCGCTTTGTGGGCAACATTATTTTTTGCCATCTATCCGTGGCATATTATGAAAAGCCGCTGGGCACTTGAAAGCAATCTCTTTCCTGAATTAGTGCTGTGGGGATGTCTGTGCCTTCTTTACTACATAAACAGGCAAAAACCTGTATATCTGTACGCTTCAGTGCTTATACTGGCATTTTCACTGTACAGCTACGGCACCGCATATATGTTTATGCCGTTTTTCGTGGGCGGTATATGGATTTATATGGCGGTTAAAAAATTGATTGCACCAAAACATTTTGCCCTTTCTGCTATGCTGTTTTTTATTGTGGCACTTCCCGTAATTCTGTTCGTTATTATAAATATAACTGATGCTGCTCAGATTAAAATACTCGGGCTCACCATACCAAAACTGTATCAGCAGCGTTTCACAACCGTCACGGGCACAGGAGAAAACTTTTTACAGGGTTGTATAACCAATCTTCAAAGCCTGTGGAACATACTTTTGAATCAGGGCGACGGTCTGCCGTGGAACAGTATGGAGAAATATGGCATCTGCTATATGGTGTTTATACCACTTATTCCTGTGGGGATAGCAGCAAGTATTTATGAAAAACGGAAACACAGCTTTTTAATGCACTGGTGGTTTATATGTGCACTTATGGTTACCGCTGTAACAGATGTTAATGTAAACCGTGTGAATATTGTTTTTATTC
>JAFSCM010000076.1 GCA_017436765.1 Oscillospiraceae bacterium | reverse complement strand
TTTACAGTCTGCCCCCTTTGGCCACTCGGGAACACTCCCACAAAAAAATGGAGCTGGTGGACGGACTTGAACCCCCGACCTGCTGATTACAAATCAGCTGCTCTACCGACTGAGCTACACCAGCTTATTTTATTCAGTTTTCTGCGCTACCCCTTAGCGCTTAATTATAATAGCACACAAAATATCAAATGTCAACACTTTTTTTAAAAAATTTTTAAAAAATTTTTCCGGCTCTTTGTTGATACTTTTTTATCATATATGATACAATTATTTCATTGAATTATATTATTTAATAAATAAGACTTAACAAATAAGGGGCATTAAAATGAACAAAAGCGAAATTTTCTCTTACCTTACAAAAAATGTCAGCGGTTACACCGTGGGACAGATGATTACAAACCTTGTTGTAATCTTCATCCTTTCCCTTGCAATCTTTGCCGTGTATAAGATTACAACAAAACGCGTAAACTACTATTCCAACTTTGCAATCGTGCTGGTGCTCACCAGTGTGGTTACAGGCATTATTATGATGATTATCGAGTCCAACCTTGCCCTCTCTCTCGGTATGGTTGGTGCTTTGTCCATCATCCGTTTCCGTTCCGCCATCAAGGACCCTGTGGACACAGGCTACATCTTCTGGGCGGTGGCAATCGGCATCAGCGCAGGCACAGGCAACTTTATCCTTGCTGTTGTGGCAACCTTGCTTATCAGCATCTTTGTCATCGCCTTCAGCTTTATCAGCAAAACATATCTCAAGGAAGTGCTTATCATCCGCGGCGAAAACCTTTCCCCAAGAGAAATCAACGCACTTCTCAAATCAAAGGGTGTAAAATTTACACAGAAATCCAAATCCGCAGGCAGAACCAAACAGGAATACATCTACGAAATCTCCTGCAAAAACAGCGATATGCTTCTTGATGCGCTCAGAACACTGAACGGCGTTGAAAATGTAAATATTGTAAGCGGAGTGAATATATAGTGAACAAGCAGGACATAAAAAAGTTAATATGTCTGGGGCTCTGTCTTGTGCTGCTTGCGTTTTTTGCCATTGCCGTGCCCGGTTTTGCAGACCGTGACATAGCCTATAAAAACGAAAAGGCCGCACAGCAGATACCGAACACAGTAGAGGAGGATGTTCTGCAGCAGCAGTTTACCCTGCCTGTGCTGTATGTTTACAGCTACGACATAGAAAAGCTTATGCCTTTCTGGCAGTGGACGCCCGACGGCCCCGTTATGCCTTTAAGGGAAGAAAGCAGCGTGGACCTGTATGTTTTTGACGGGGCGGACAATTCCCCCAAAAATGTGCCTACCCATGTCTACTATGACGAGATGATGAAGCTGCGCGGCAGAACCAGCAGCTATATGCAGGACAAAAAGCCTTTCTCCCTGGAGTTCCGCACCGATGACGGCCTGCCCGTAAACTATGAATTTCTGGACTTTAACGCAGAAAGCGACTTTGTTTTCCACGCGCCGTACATCGACCGCAGCCTTGTGCGCAACTTTATGGCATACAGCCTGCAGGCACAGATAACCGACTGGGCGCCCTCCTGTCAGTTTGCCGAGGTGTTTGTGGACACCCCCGACAGCACCCTGACAATGGAGGACTATCAGGGGGTCTATCTCATTGTGGAAAAGATAAAGCAGGACAAAAACCGTATTGCCATAGGCGGCTATGAAACCCCCGAAGATATGGAAAATATCTTCTATGAAGGCGGCAACATCATCTTCAAGCGGGACGCCTACGAAGAAGGCTATGACGAGGCAATCCGCCTTGAGCGCAACCGCTTCGGCACACGGTACAGCGTGGCATATCCCAAAGCGGAATATATGGACAGCGCTGCGGCAAAAGCCATAAAGGACGAGATTGAATTTTTTGAAACCGCACTTTACGAAGGCAGCGACGAGGAATTTGCAAAGTATTATGATGTACAGCAGATTGCCCGTGTTATGCTGCTGGCAGAATTTATGAAAAACTACGAGGGCTTTACCTCCTCACTTTACTACTACCGCCCGCGTGGCGAAAAGATAAAGGTTATCCAGTGGGACTTTGACATAGGCACAGGCAATGTGGACTATGACGATGACCTGGACAACGCAAGGGAGTTCAGTGTGCTGGAAAACGAAAAGACACAGCAGTACCTTGCCCACGAAAACTTCCGCACAGCGCTTATCACCCAGTGGGAAGAGATGCGCAGAGAGGGCGGCGTTTTCAGCGATGAAAACATCATCGCCCTGCTGACAGAAGCGGAAAATCAGCTGGAAGGTGCCTGGCAGAGAAATGACGAAAAGTACAGCTACATCTTTGAAACGGTGCCTTTCGGCAACAAGCACAACAGCCTTGAAAACTCCTTTGAAGAAAGAGAGTATGTAAAGGAATTTTTACTGGAAAGGGGCAGATGGCTGGATGAGCATATCCACGAAATCGCAGAATTTTATTAAGCTGGAGATGGCGCCCCACAGCTATCGCCACGAGATAAAGTTTGAAGCAGACCCGCACAAGGCGGAGATTATCCGCCACAAAATCGAAAGCATTATGGCGGCGGACAGTTTTGCCGACAGCTACGGCTGCTACCGCGTAAACTCCATATATTTTGAAACTCCCTACAATCAGGACTATATCCTGAAAGAGCTGGGCACAAGGGAACGCCAGAAACTGCGTCTGCGCAACTACACAGGCAGCGATATGTTCAAGCTGGAGATAAAGAGCAAAATAGGCGATGTGGCAACAAAGTATGTCACAACCCTTGCAAGAGATGAGGCACTGGATGTTTTCGGCGGGGAATACGGCATCCTGCTGGACAAAAACACCCCCGACAGCCTCTACACCTACTATCAGCTGAAGGCAAATGTGTACCGCCCGCTGATAAATGTAAGCTACGACCGCCACGCATACTTTTTCGGGGACGAAGGCTTCCGCATCACCTTTGACAGCGACATCAGGGTGGGTGCGGCAAACGAGGAATTTTTCAGAGAGAAGATTCCCCTTTTCCCCGTAACCGACAAAACGGTTATCGAGGTAAAATACGACAGCTTTGTGCCCCACTGGATAACAAAGCTTATGAGCGATATGGGCCTCAATGCGGGGTCTTTCAGCAAATATACAGCAGGGTACGACACTTTGTTCGGACTGTAACCAATACAAAAAACTCACCGCAGAAACGGCCTTTTCACAAAGGTTCTGTTTTCTGCGGTTTTTTTGCAGGTATATTTTAATTTTAATCAGATATATTTTGGTTTTTAAACAGGCATATTCTGATTTTAAACAGGTATATTTTAATTTTTAAAGAGGAAAATTTATGGGACTTTTTGATTTTACAGGAAAAGGCAAACGCCGTAAGGAGATAGATAAAATCATAGAAGATTCAAAGGGCT
>JAFSCM010000075.1 GCA_017436765.1 Oscillospiraceae bacterium | reverse complement strand
TCTATCACCTATGAAATCGTAATGATGAGTAACATGTTCCTCAAACTTTTCAGCACCGTTTATATCATCATAATATGTATAATCACCTACGATAATATTGGGATTTTTAATAACATTCTTTATATAAACCACCTGTCTGATGTTTGGGTTCGGATAGATGCTGTTCGGATCTGGTCCCATAAGATATCCTCCTTCATAGTATTCAAAAAATACCGCTGTTGTACTTTTTCTGCACTTTGTAGATACAGAAAAACCCTGCAAAAAGCCCTGCAAACAGAATAATTACAGCAGCCATTGCTATTGTATCACTGTCGCCCAGCAATCCGACAACTCCGCTTATAAAAATCCCTGCGGCAATAACAGCAAGTGATTTTCCGAATTCTTTGCAGTAGTTTTCCCTGTCGGTAACTTCAGTATAGTGATACGAATGTATAAGTTCAATTTTTCCGTTATATATGGATCTGCTTAAAACAGCAAAAAGTATTGCAACGGGCAGTAAAATAAGGGAATATAAAAGCATAGTAACGCCTCCTTTTTATAGAAAGAACATACTGTTTTTATATAGCTGTGCCCTTTGTAGGCACAATAAATCTGTCGGTATCCACACCTTCGTGTTTCAGCAGGGTGATTTTTTTATTCAGGCCGCCCGCATATCCTGTAAGGCTGCCGTTTGTGCCCACAACACGGTGGCATGGGATAATGACAGATATGGGATTATGTCCCACAGCACCACCAACAGCCTGGGCACTCATCTTTTCTTTGCCGTGCCTTTGGGCAATTTTATCTGCAATCTGTCCGTAGGTCATCACTTCGCCGTACGGAATGGTGCAGAGAATATCCCATACTTCCTTTCTGAACTCGCTTCCTTCAGGGGCAAGTGGCAAAAGTGATAAATCAGGTTTATTGCCACGGAAATATTCATCAAGCCAGCTTACAGCTTTTTTCAGTACAGCATTTTCGCTGTCCTCAACAGGCTGTTCATTCAGAGGACAGAAATACTTCTGGTTATACATCCACAGACCAATCAGACAGTCACCTTTGCTTACAAGCAGCAACGGACCGATAGGACTTTCGTATGTGGTACAATAATACATTTTTATTTCTCCTTTTTTGCTTTTGGAGCAGGGTCGCCAAGTTCCGGTATGGCCCCTGCAGAAATTGCCCATAAATAAAGGCTTGCCACCGAGCCGTACGGAGAATATCGTCTGCGGTAACGGCGGAACATTTCTCTGTCGATTTTTCTGTGCCGGTACAGCATACGCATACCGCGTATTATTGCAAGGTCACCAAAACTTACAATATCAGGCCGCTGCATACAGAAAAGCATAAGCATTTCTGCAGTCCATACACCTATGCCATTAAGGGATGTAAGCGATTTTATAACATCTTCATCATTTAAGGAACATAGTTTTTCCACATCAAATTCACCGTTGCTGACCTTTTGGGCAAAGTCTTTTATATAGCTGACTTTACGGTAGGATAAGCCACAGCTTTGCAGCTCATCATCACTTATACTGCAGATGTTTTCTGCATTTACATCGCCGAGCTTGTCTTCAACCCGTCTCCATACGGTTTTAAAAGCAGGTGCAGATATCTGCTGGCCTACAATCTGCTTTACGATACTGGTAAAAAGGTCGCTGTCACATTCCCTGTATATATGACCAATCCTGTCAATTGCCTCGCCCAGCTTTTTGTCTCTGCTCTTAAGATATTCAATTTCTTTTTGACCGTATTCAAAATACATATAATCACCATAATATATACTGTTACAATAATAATAGCATACAGGAGCAATAAAAATAAATATGTATAAAGCAAAAAGTCCTCTGCATTTTCAGCAAAGGACTTTTTTGTTATCTTGCGTTCTGATATGCTTTCTGTAAAGCACGCTGTATATTTGTAAGGTCAATGGTCACACTGGATTTAAGATCTTCTTCCCAGTTTATGCTGTTCATACCGCTGTTGGAATTGTTGTTTTCAGAGTCAGCGGCTGAACCGTTGTTATTGACATGGTTTTCATCATTTGTTGCGCTGTTACTGCCTGAATTGTAATCGTTTGTTCCGTCAGCAACAGAAGAATCGGTATTGTTTGTAATACCCTCAGCTGTATCAGTGCCTTCTGTATTGGAGTTTGTGCTGTTTCTGCCCATAATATTGCGGGCACCGTTCATAATGCCGTCGGCAATGCGTTTTGCGCCGTCAACAACACCGTCCACAGCGCCTTCAGCCATATTTTCATCTTCATTTCCAAGGCTGTCGGCATAGTCATTTTCTGTGCCGTAATAGCCGCTGTTCATTACATAATCACTGATTTCGCGCAGGTTTTTGCCCACAAGCCAATCCTCAAGGCTGTTTATCTGTTCATACCATTCCTTGCCGATACCCGATGCGGCTTTCATGCCGTATTCATCCCCAAGTTCTCTTTTGCTTCGTATCTCACTGTTGCTGCGGCTTTCGTCAATCTGGCCGTGAGCATCAAAATAAATTTTTGATTCAACTTCATCAATATATACTTTTTTTATGGTATCATTTTCATCAAAAATTACTGTGGCGTATGTTGTGCTGGTAACACCTTTGCCGTTTTCACCTTCTGCAGATGATCTGGAATCATCATTTGTGGTATAACTGCCCACACCTACTTTATAGTTTGCGCTGTCCACAGTATCTGTGGCATTGTTGTCATTGTCAGCACCGCAGGCAACCATAGAAACTGACAGTGCCAAAGCTGCTGTCAAAGCTAATATTTTTTTCATATTACTGCTCCTTTTTTCTGCTTATCAACAATCATAATCAGGTTGTTTTGTGTATTTGACAATAATATTATCAATTTTTCTCAAAATATACCTGTCTTGATAAGGACAGACATATTTAAAGGAAAATATACATATATTTAAACCCAAAAGGACTGTGTCAATTATATTTGGCACAGTTTTGTATTTTATTCAGAAGGAGAGTTGTACATATGGCAAAACAGAATACTATCTGGAAGTCATACAAATTTCCGCTTATACTTCTTTTGGGAATAGCGGTGGGAAGTTTAACAGGATGGTTTAACCCCGAATTTGGCATAAAACTGAAACCTTTGGGAGACATCTTTCTCAATCTTGTCTTTTCCGTGGTGGTGCCGGTAGTGTTTTTCTCAATTTCATCAGCGGTAGCTTCTATGGGCAATATGAAACGGCTGGGAAAAATTCTGGGATATATGCTGCTGGTTTTTGTAATAACAGGGTTAATAGCTGCTGTAATAATGTGTGCAGCGGTTAATATCGTAAAACCTGCAGAAGGTGTTCTTTTTCCGATGGACCCAAATGCAGAGACAGCACAGGCGGCATCTTTGCCCACACAGATAGTTGCGGCCATTACAGTAAATGATTTTACAGGCCTTTTATCCCGTCAGAATATGCTGCCCATCATACTTATGTCTATATTTTTCGGCGCAGTCACAGCTACTTTCAGGGATAGGGCAGAAAAACTGGCAAAAGGCCTTGCCCTTATGTCCGATATATTTATGAAGATGGTAAGCTGCATTATGCTTTATGCACCGGTGGGCCTTGGTGCGTATTTTGCTTATCTTGTAGCCGACATAGGTCCCCAGCTGCTTGGAATATATGCAAAGATGATGCTTGGACTGTATTATCCGTTGAGCATAATCTATTTTTTCGGCGGTTTTGCTGTGTATACCTGGCTTGCGGCAGGAAAACGGGGTGTGAAAATCTTCTTTAAAAATGCTCTGTCTCCTGCGGCAACCTCCCTTGCAACACAAAGCTCCATTGCAACTCTTCCTGTCAACCTTGAAGCAGCAAGAAAGATGGGAATACCAAAAGATATACGGGAAATTGTACTGCCGATAGGTGCAACAATGCATATGGATGGCAGCTGTTTTGCGGCAATACTCAAAATATCTGTGCTGTACGGTATATTCGGCAGAGAATTTTCGGGCTTTGGCACATTAAGTCTTGCAATACTTATATCTATAATGTCAGGCGTTGTTATGTCAGGAATACCCGGTGGCGGTCTGATAGGTGAAATGCTTATAATGACACTTTACGGTTTCCCTATGGAAGCATTCCCTATTATAGCTACAATAGGATTTCTTGTGGATCCCCCCGCAACCCTTATAAATGCGACAGGTGACAGTGTGGCAGCAATGCTGGTGACAAGGCTTGTGGAAGGGAAAGACTGGATGAAAAAAGTACATAAGGAAGATATAAAAACAAATACATAAAAAATAAAACCTTACAGATTGATTTCTGTAAGGTTTTTATGTATCTAAAAAAGTTCTGTTGTGTCAAAAACAACATCGCAGGATTCTTTTATGTCAAATGTATCAAAATATCTGTTTTCAAGAGGAATCCACTCTTTTTTGTAGCGTTCAAGCTTCTTTTCGCCGCTGCGCTCAAGAATTCTTTCGCACTGTTTTTTGCTGTCAACATCCAGATATATTTTATAGTCAAAATATTTGCTGAGCTGTGGATGAAGTGAATACACGCCTTCAATGATGTTGAGTCTTTTATGGAATACCTTTCCGCTTTCAAAAAGAGAAAGGGTGTGACAATCGTAAACATTGAAGGTAAAACATTCAGGTTTCAGAATTTTGGAAATGAGTTCTTCTTCAACCCTTTCATAGTCAATATTTCCGCCGGGCTGGGAAAGCCGTTCTTCTGTCTTTCTGTCAAAAGGCAGAAAAAAATCATCCATATGAAAAACATTGCATACAAAATTGTCGTTGATAAATTTGCCAAGGCTGCTTTTGCCGCTTGCGCTTGGACCGTCAATTGCAACAAGAATAACATCTTTGCTGCTGTTATCCAGCAGATTGTTTATATCCTTTAAAATTTTACAATACATTAAAGTACCCTCTTTTAACCGCAGACTGCTTAAAAGTATATCACAGCAGAATAAAATTGTCTATGTGCATAAATAACTAAAAAATTGGAATAT
>JAFSCM010000074.1 GCA_017436765.1 Oscillospiraceae bacterium | reverse complement strand
TATTATATGACATATACAGGGGAAGAAATAACAGAAGATTTTCCTGATATAAAAACCGCCTGCCTTCGCGATGTATACAGTGTGCTGCAGCAGAGCCACGAATACTACCGCACACATCTTAAATATGACCCATGGGCATCGCATCTTGAAAGCTGTATGGATACAGGTCTTACCGAAGTGTATCAGCTTGAAAGAGACGGAAAGGTTATAGGCACAGGCAGTATTATCAGCCAGGATGAAACCCACGCCGCTATTGCCGCTGTTGCTGTTATACCAGAATACCGTCTCAAAGGCATCGGCAGCTATATTACACTTTTCCTTGTAAAAGAAATACTGAAAAAAGGCAAAACTCCTTGCCTTATTTCAGGTTATGATGAAGTGGCAGAACTGTATAAAAAAATCGATTTTGTAACTGTCGGCCGCTGGGGTGAGCTTTATATATAACAAGCAGCCTCTTTGCCTTTTTCGCAACAAGTCCTTTATCCCGTTATTTGTTTTTAATACTGTACAGCACAGTATGCCGACAGATTTTTTATCAGCTTATCATACAAAAGCAGAAGCCGTACGGAACACCGTACGGCTTCTGCTTTTAAGGAGTAAGTTTTATATTAATGAGTAATCTTTACTGTACAAATTCGCTGAGTTCTGCCGGAATTTCAATACCTATTGCAGCTGCTGTTTCGCCATTGATAGCATAGTTGAAATCTGTCTGGCTTTCCACAGGCATTTCGGAAATATCTGCGCCTACAAGAAGGATGCGGACTGCCATTTCACCTGTCTGGTAGCCAAGGTTGTAGTAGTTGAGACCAAGTGTTGCAAGGCCGCCGCCTGTAACCATATTTTCTTCGCCACAGATTACAGGAACTTTGGCTTCGTTTGCAACCTGTGCAACGATTGGCATTGCAGATGCAATAACATTGTCGGTAGGAAGGTAAACTGCATCAACCTTTGGAACAACACTCTGTGCTGCCTGCTGAACATCAGAGGAGTTTGTAACTGTCTGTTCAACCCATGCGATGCCTTTTTCTTCAAGAACGCCTTTTACAATATCTATCTGAAGGATGGAGTTGTCTTCGCTGGAGTTGTAGAGAAGGCCTACTGTCTTTGTTTCAGGTTTGAGCTGAAGCATAAGGTCAATCTGCTGTGCAATAGGGCTCATATCATTTGTACCGCTTACATTGCCGCCAGGTGCATCATTGGAAGCCACAAGACCTGCGTCAACAGGGTCTGTAACAGCTGTAAAGAGAATAGGGATTTCTGTTGTGTTGCTTGCCATTGACTGTGCTGCACCTGTTGCTATTGTGAGCACAAGGTCGCTGTCGTTGTTGACAAAACGCTGGCTCATTGTGGAAAGGTTGGACGGGTCGCCCTGTGCATTCTGGTAGTCAAGAACTATTGTCTCGCCGTCTTTAAGACCGTTGTCTGCAAGAGCCTGAACAAAGCCTTCGCGGGCAGAGTCAAGAGCGTTGTGCTCGATAAGCTGCAGGATACCGATTCTGAGAGTTTCGGATGTTTCGCCGCCTTCGCTTGGTGCAGGTTCGCTGCCGCCGCAGGCAACCATTGAAACAGCCATTGCAAGTGTGAGTAAAAGTGCTGTGAGTTTTTTCATAATTTTTGTCTCCTTTTTCTGATTTCAGAGAGCAAATAAAAACGCCCTCTGATTGTGTTTAATCAGAGGACGAGAAATCCCGTGTTACCACCTCTATTTATCAGCACCTCACGATGCTGACCTTAACGGGTATCGGCCGTAAAGCGAATACCCTGCAGTATAACGGCTGCTGCCGGACAAGGCTACACAGAATATATATTCCTTCACCCGTCAGCTAAAAGATGTATTCAAAAGCTGCCTGCACATCCTTTTCCACCAACCAAGGACTCTCTGTCTGCCCGACATTGCTTTTTACTGGTTCTTTATCATCGCTTTTAATTGTTGGTTTCATTATATTCCCACAGAATACAACTGTCAACGAGCGGAGGAAAAGTTTGGTTATAATTAAAAATTGCACCAATAAAATAAAGATGATTTGTAGATTTGCACAAAAGGAAAAGTTGCGTATAGGCAACAAATGCTGTTATATCCGATAATATACAGAAATACGGCAGACAATAAGAAAATGGCCTTCCGACAAAAATATGTCCCCGACACCATATCAGTATGATGCCGGGGATATTTGCATTTTATTATCAGATGCCGCTGAAGCACCATCCTGTATATATTTATAAACTCTTATCCGAGACTTTCTTCAATATATTTTCGTGTAACTGATTTTTCGCTTTTGAAAATCTCACATGGCCTGCCGCTGAACAGCACCTGACCGCCTTTAAGACCGCCTTCAGGGCCCATTTCAATAATATAGTCAGCATCCTTCATAACATCAAGGCTGTGTTCTATGATAAAGAGCGTGTTGCCCTTGTCCGCCATATCATTGAAAACATCTTTAAGGCGTTTGATATCATCAAGGTGGAGACCGTCTGTCGGTTCATCAAGTATAAACACCTGACCTTTTTCTTTCAGCTTATCGGCAAGTTTTACACGCTGCAGCTCACCGCCTGAAAGGGTGGTCATGGACTGATTGAGGTGAATATACCCCAGACCCACCTTTCTGAGACTTTCCAGCTTTTCCACAAAAGGCTGGCCTGCAAAAAATTCGATTGCCTGTGAAACGGACAAATCCATAACTTCGCCGATATTTTTACCGTTGTAAAGATAGGAAAGTGCCTCAGGTGAGAAACGCAGACCGCCGCAGGCTTCGCACTTTGTTTCGATAGCATCCATAAATGCCATTTCAGACACAATAACGCCTTTGCCTCCGCAGACAGGACAGCCGCCGACAGAGTTGAAGCTGAAATATGCGTTGGACACCTTGTTTGCCTTTGCGAACAGATTGCGGATATCATCCCATATTTCAAGATATGTGGCAGGTGTGGAACGCAGATTCATGCCGATATTTTTCTGCTTGATTGAGATTACCGTTTCGGGATAAACATTCTGAAAATGTTCCATAAGGCTGGATTTGCCGCTGCCCGCAACACCTGCAATAACACAGATTGTGCCCATAGGCAGGTCAACGGTAACATTTTTCAGGTTGTGCAGGGTTGCATTTTCCACCCTGAACCAGGAAGAAGGTTTTCTGTATTCGGTTTTAAGAGGTGTAACGCTGGAGAGCATCTTTGCTGTGATTGTTTCGGATTTGAGAAGACCGTCATAGTTCCCCTCAAACATAATCTCACCGCCGTACTGCCCTGCTTTCGGACCCATATCAACAATATTGTCGGCAAGTTTGATAATTTCGCGGTGGTGTTCCACGATAAGCACCGTATTGCCATGGTTTTTCAATTTTTCAAGAGACAGCTTCATTCTGTCGATATCCTTCGGGTGCAGGCCAACGCTTGGCTCGTCCAGCACATAGAGCATATCGGTAAGAGCGCTGTTTATATATTTTGCAATCTTTATTCGCTGCGCCTCACCGCCTGAAAGGGTGTCTGTACCGCGGCTGAGTGTAAGATAGGAAAGGCCGATATCCACAAGTGCCTGCAGGCGCTTGGTCAGCTCGGTTTTAAGGTCCCGTGCCAGAGGGTCATCAATGGATTTTACAAAGCTGATAGCATCTTCAATAGGCATATCACACACATCTGCAATACTTTTTCCGTTGATAAGGCAGGAACGCACCCTGTCGTTTACACGCTGGCCGTGACATTCGGGACAGGTAAAGGTGGAAACCATCTTTTCCAGATGCTTTTTGTGCATCTCCCCTTCTTTGGAGTTGATAATGCTGCGGTACATACGGGGATAAATGCCCTCAAACTTGGCAGATTTAGGCCAGTTTGCAGGAGGATTTTTAAGGCGTATCTGCGGTGAATACAAAAACAGCTGCAGTTCTTCTTCGCTGTAATCCTTTATCTTTTTGTCAAGGTCAAAAAGACCGCTGTAGGCATAGCGTTTCCAGCGCCACGCACCTGTGGTAAAGGCAGGATAGTTGATAACACCCTCGTCGTTGAGACATTTGTCAAAGTCCACAAGTTTGTGGATATCAAGGTCGGTAACCACACCCAGACCGTCGCATCTCGGACAGCTGCCCGACGGATGGTTGAAGCTGAAAACATCGGAGTAGCCGATAAAAGGTTTGCCCACACGGCTGAACAAAAGGCGCAGCAGTGTGTATATATCTGTATATGTACCGACTGTGGAACGGCTGTTGCCCGACGGTTTTTTCTGGTCGATAACTATGGTTACAGGCAGATTTTTTATCTTTTCAACATTTGGTCTGCCGTATTTGGGCAGATGATGCTGAACATATACAGGGAAGGTTTCGTTAAGTTCCCTGCGGCTTTCCGCTGCTATGGTATCAAGACAGAGCGAGCTTTTACCGCTGCCTGAAACCCCTGTAAAAACAGTAATCTGCTTTTTGGGTATTTTTACACTGATATTTTTAAGGTTGTTTTCCCTTGCACCTGTGATAACAATATATTCGCTCATAAAAAATCCTTCTGACAATATATCAATATTCAAAAATGTACTGTGGTCTGAAACAAGTATACGACATTTTGAGCAGTTAATCAATAAATTGAATTTCATCTGTTTCAATTTTATATAAATTAACAGTTTACCCTTAAATGGTTTTGTGGTAAAATATTTATTCAGTAAGTCAGGACTAACTTTACAGTTTGCATACACGGCGGATTTTCCGTTTTTTATACATCACAGTATATATCAAAGGAAAGGAAAACAGATGCACATACACGAACACGGACACGAAGTCAGCGAACATCTTTTTGAGCATATCTTCTCCCACACAGTACAGGACACCTGGTCACTTATCCCGTTTCTGTTTATAGTTTTTGTTGTTCTTGAATATATGGAACATTCAATGACCGACAAAAGCCTTGAAATAATCAGGAAAGCAGGAGGCAAAGGACCACTGCTTGGGGGTATTATCGGCGCTTTTCCACAGTGCGGTTTTTCTGTTATGGCAACCAACCTTTTTGCAGGCAGGGTTATCAGCATAGGCACCATTGTTGCGGTTTACCTTTCCACCAGTGACGAGATGCTGGCGGTTATGCTGTCAAGCAATACAGCCCCGTGGAGAATTATCAAAATAATACTTCTCAAGGCTGCAATAGGTATTGCAGCAGGTTTCGGGGTGGAATTTGTGCACAGAATGCGCATTAAATATCAGCAGCACAGACACATCAGCCATCACGGGCACAGTCACGGTGAACATCACCACCATCACCACAATGCTGAAGGTGAGCACCACCACAGCGAACACCATGACCATCACGAATATATCAGCGATTTCTGCATAGAAGAAGACTGTCACGGCTGTGAACAGAGCCCTGTGAAAGCAGCACTTGTTCATACTGTAAAAATCTATCTCGTCATCTTTGTGGTTACCTTCCTTCTCAACCTTGTAATCGACCTTGCAGGTCTTGAAATTATTGAGGAGGTTGTTTCCAAGGCTGGCCTCTGGGCACCTGTTGTAAGCTGTATTGTAGGTATGATTCCGAACTGCGCTTCCAGTGTTGCTATCACACAGCTTTACTTAAGCGGTGCAATCACCCTGGGCACAGCTATGTCAGGCCTGCTGACAGGCAGCGGTATAGCCTGGATTGTTCTGTTCCGCGTTAACCCGCACAGCAGACAGAACTTCAAAATTATGGGTATTGTATTTGCTGTCGGTGCTGTAAGCGGCATTGTTATGAATATGCTGGGTGTTGCGATTTAACACATCTCTTCAAAAACTCAATATAAAACAAAATGTCATTCTGAACAGTTCTTACGGAATATCCTGTTTGTTAAAACAAGGAGATTCCTGACTTTGTTCAGAATGACATATTTTTTATAATTTATTACCACGCGGTATCGGGAACCGCCCATGGGTGCATTATGGATTTTATTTCATCGGTATATTCAATGCCTACAAGAAAACAGTGCTCAAAGCTTTCAAGTGTACCTGCGGGGAAAGCAATCTCAAGATTTTCGTTCCACAGTATAATATATTCCGGTTTCATAGCCGCTTTAAGTTCGTCTTTCAGCCTTACATCACCATTTACACTTTCGCTGTAATGGGTGGCTCCATAATCAAATGCTGCATCTACAATTATATCAACAGCCTTTTCCTTTTCACAGTTGAATATATCATACCCGCTGATATGTTCTCCAGTCTGTTTGTCAAATATTTCTCCCAGACGGATTTCGTGTCCTACCTGACCGCTTGCCAAGGGGATTGTCACACTTGTGAGAAATGTCATAATCTCATCGTTGCTTGCCGCAGGTGAAACAACCTGTTCCAGCAGATATGTATGAAATTCTGTCCTGTCTGTGCTGTAATGCCGGTATGCCTGCTCCAATATTGTCTCTTCATCATACAGCAAACCACGGCTATCATAATACTCCAGTACCTTCAGTCTGGCTTCTTCACTAAAGCTGTCAAAGCTTTCCCTGTTGCCCACATAAACATTGTCTGGACCCATAGGATTATTTACACGCAACAGCTCTGTACCGTCTGACATCTGATATGTAATACTGCTGCCTGTTTCCAGTATATCCAGCACAGTACCGTCGGAAAGAGTTTTCATTTCTTTACGAAGCAAAGAGTCCACTGACACTGTGTCAGCAATCAAAGCCTTTACATCACCCTTATCGGTTCTTATGCTGCGCACTCTGCTTTTACTGAAAGCGGATACAGATATATCTTCTGCCGTACCGCTTTTAAGTTTTTCTATACTTTCTTCTTCATCTTCTATCCAACTGTGCATAAAGGTATTGCTGTCTATAACAATACCATATTCCCTGCCATTTTCCTGTTTTATCATTATAACCGGATATTCGGATATTTCTGTTTCTGCATAACCAGTAACCTGTCCGGAAACACCCTGACGACCACTGCAACCACAAAGAAAAAGTATACATACTATAAGTAACCAAATCAGTTTTTTCATTGTCATCTCTCCTTCCGTACAAACCTGCTTATGCTGAACTCAGGCACAGCACAAACCGTATTCCCGGCCGACATCTGTGTAATTTCAAATCAAAGCCGGAAAATCTCCGGGGTTTATATTTTCAATTCAAACAATCAAATTTATCCGTATAGCCCGTTTTTACGATAATACAACAATATTATACTTTAAAACGCAAACACAAGGCCTGCCGCTGCAGATATCGCAATATAGGTTATGGGATGTTTTCTGAATTTTTTTATAGCCCAGAATATAACAAAAAAGAAAATTATCTTTTTGGGGTCTGCAAGGTCAGCTATATTGCCTGTCTGCCCGAAAAGTTCTGTATTCAAAACAGCCACCTGCATTACAGAAACTGCCGCCGCCGCAATAAGACCTGTAACCGCAGGACGCATACCGTAAAAGGCATAGTCAAGATATCTGTTGCCTTTAAGCCTTGTGAGAAATCTTGCAAAGATTATGCTGATTATAACACAGGGCATTGCCAGACCCAATGTGGCGGCAATACCGCCCGCAATCCCCGCAACATTATAGCCTACATAGGTTGCCATATTTACACCGATAGGCCCCGGGGTGGACTCTGATATTGCTACCATATCTGTGATAAGCTGCTGGTTGAACCAGCCGGTTTTCTCCCCAAGTCTCTGCAGGAACGGCAAAGTGGCCATACCGCCGCCTACTGCAAAAAGACCTATCTGAAAAAACTCGAAAAAAAGACGGAAATAAATCACTTGTTATACCCTCCTTTTTTCTTTGGGGCTTTGCGGGCCTGTACGGATTTGCAGAGTATTCCGCACAGGGCACTTAAAATCACAAGCAGAACAGGATTTGCCCTTGTAAATGTCATTGCCGTAAGCATAACGGCAAACAGCACAAATCCGAATATATCCTTTACGCCCTTTTTCCACATTGCAATTATGCTGTCCAGAATCAGTGCACATACACATACAGAAACCGCGCTGAGGGCGTGACGCACATACACATTGTCCTGAAAGTTGGAAAGGCAGGCCGCAATTATTGTAATTATGATAAGACAGGGTGAAACAACGCCAAGGGCTGCCGCAACTGCGCCCGGTGCCTTTTTGCGCATATAACCTATAAAGCCGCCCACATTTATGGCGATAATCCCGGGCATACTCTGACCTATGGCATAAAAATCCATTATTTCTTCTTCTGTCAGCCATTTTTCCTTTTCCACAATTTCCCTGCGCAGAATTGGCAGCATTGCGTATCCTCCGCCGAAGGTGACAGAACCGATTTTAAAGAATTTAAGGTATATTTTCAGAAGTTCTTTCAACTTTTCACCTCTTATACTGTTTGTTTATTCATTATATCATCGTATATACAGATTTTCAACGAAGACACTGCGAGGCTTTTGCCGAAAAGCATCACAGACACAGAGAAGTTCCCTGTGTCTGTGCTGTTTTCATATTACAAAAGAACGATTCCTGTTTATCCCAGAAGCATTCTGTCGCTGAGTGTGCTTTCTCCGCCCAGATGTTCGAATTTCTTAAGCAACTGGTCAACTGTAAGGTTCTGTTTTTCCTCACCCTTTATATCAAGGATAACACGGCCTGCGTCCAGCATTACAAGGCGGTTGCCGTGCTTTATTGCATCGCGCATATTGTGGGTAATCATAACCGTTGTAAGCCTGTTCTGTGTAACTATTCTGTCGGTGATTTCCAGCACCTTTGCCGCTGTTTTAGGGTCAAGGGCCGCTGTATGTTCATCAAGGAGCAGCAGTCTTGGCCGCTGGATTGTTGCCATAAGCAAAGTTACTGCCTGTCGCTGACCGCCTGAAAGCAAGCCCATCTTTGTATCAAGACGGTTTTCAAGACCAAGGTCAAGGATGCTTAGCAGTTCCTTATACTCTGCTTCCTCACTTTTCGGCAAGCCCCATTTAAGCCCGCGTTTGCTGCCGCGGCGGTTTGCGATTGCCATATTTTCGCTGATGGACATATGTGTTGCTGTACCCATACGAGGGTCCTGAAACACACGGCCAAGGTATTTTGCGCGCTGGTATTCCTTGAGCTTTGTAACATCTTCCCCGTCAATTACAACATTGCCGCTGTCCGGCATAAGTGCACCTGAGATAATATTGAGCATTGTGGATTTGCCTGCGCCGTTGCCGCCGATAACCGTTACATAGTCCCCTTCCTCAAGGTCGAGGGAAAGGTTTTTGAGTACATAGTTTTCGTTTACTGTACCTGCGTAGAAGGTTTTTTCTATATTTTTAAGCTCTAAAACTTTACTCATATTATTTTACCTCCTTTTTCTGTGGCAGAATCTTTGCAAGTTTAGCCTTTATCTGTGGCTGGAATGTAGGCAATGCAAGGCAGATTGCCACTGTTATGGCTGTAAACAGCTTAAGGTCTGTAGGTTTCATACCCATTTCGATAACCAGGGCGATGATGATGCGGTAAACCACTGCACCGAGAACAACAGAGATAAGGCGGTTGAGGAAGTTGCCGCGGTAGAAGATAACCTCACCGATAATAACCGATGCAAGACCTATAACGATTGCGCCCTGTCCCATGGAAACATCGGCATAGCTCTGGTCCTGTGCGATAAGTGCACCTGAAAGTGCAACCAGACCGTTGGAGAGAGCGAGAGCAAGAATCTTCATTGTATCGGTATTGATGCCCTGTGCGCGTGCCATCTTGCGGTTGTCGCCTGTTGCACGGACAGCACAGCCAAGCTCTGTACCGAAAAACCAGTAAAGTGCCGCTGCAATTGCCGCATTGATGACAACAGCAACGATGATAACCCCTGTGTTGCCTTTGAGCCCGATTGTTTCCACCATTGTGAAAACTGTTTCGCTTTTGAGCAGGGTTATATTGGCTTTGCCCATAATTCTGATATTCACAGAGTACAGTGCAATCATTGTAAGGATACCTGCCAGCAGGCTTGGTATTTTAAGTTTTGTATTGAGAAGTCCTGTAACAACACCTGCTGCAAGACCGCCTGCAAATGCGCATACTGTTGCAATTATGGGGTTAACACCGCCTGTGATAAGTTTTGCAACTATTGCCGCACCCATTACTATACTGCCTTCTACCGAAAGGTCGGCATAGTCGAGCACACGGTATGTAAGGAACACACCTGTTGTCATTATAGCCCACAGCAATCCCAGGGAAACTGCGCCGAGAATAATATTGATCATTACACTTAAATTCCTTTTGCTTTTATTTGTTTTATATAAACCCAATGGTGTACAGCTTATGCTGCACACCTGTGGGTACATTTATATCAGGGATAAGGTATCTGCCTTCAGCTTAAAATTCTTTTTGCTTGCGGACAAATGTTATCTCATGTTACTGTACATATTCTGCATACTGTGCAGGAACTTCAAGTTCCAGTGCCTGTGCCATTTCCGCATTGATGTAGTAGTCATATTTTACAAGGCTTTCAACCGGCATTGCGGAGATGTCTGCGCCTTTGTCAAGGATTCTCAGTGCCATTTCGCCTGTCTGGTAACCGAGGTTGTAGTAGTTGAGGCCAAGTGTCATAAGACCGCCGTCTGCCACCATATCAATAGCGCCTGCAACTACAGGAGTTTTGCTTTCCATTACAACGCCTGCAACAACTGCCATTGCGGATGCGTATGCATTGTCTGTAGGGATGTAGATTGCATCACATTTTTCCACGATGGACTGTGTAACCTGCTGTACATCGTTGGAGTTTGTAACTGTGCCTTCCACCCATTTGAGACCTTTTGATTCGATGTGAGCTTTTGCGATGGATGCCTGAAGGATTGAGTTGTCTTCGCCTGAACAGTAAACGATACCGATTGTCTGTGTGTCAGGATAGATTTCTGTGATAAGGTCAATCTGTGCTTCGATAGGGTTCATATCGTTTGTGCCGCTGATGTTGCCGCCCGGATTTTCGTTTGAATTTACAAGACCTGCATCCACAGGGTCGGTAACTGCTGTGAAGAGAACAGGAATTTCTGTTGTTTTGGAAGCGATGGACTGTGCTGCGCCTGTTGCTATTGCAAGGACCATATCGCTTTCGTTATTTACAAAACGCTCGCTCATTGTGGAAAGGTTGGAAGGGTCGCCCTGTGCATTCTGATAGTCAATTTCAAGGTTTTCGCCGTCAACATAACCGCCGTCTGCCAGTGCATCGATAAATCCCTGACGGGCAGAGTCGAGAGAACCGTGTTCAAGTTGCTGGAGAATGCCGATTTTTACAACCTCTGCTTCAGGTTCTGCTTCGCTTGGTGCAGGTGCGGATGAACATGCTGTCATTGAGATTGCCATTGCCATTGTGAGTAAAAGTGCTGTAAGTTTTTTCATAGTCTGTGCCTCTTTCTGATAGTTTTTTGTTTTTCAGAAGAGAGAATAAAAAAATTCTCGTCCTCTGACGGTTAAATCAGAGGACGAGATATATATACAATCCCGTGTTACCACCTCTATTTATCAGTCCTTCACAAGACTGACCTCGACGGGTATCCAACAATACCCTGCACTGTAACGGTTGCTTCCGGAGCCGACTACTGCTGTTTCATCGGTCAGCTAAAGGAGGAATTCAAAAGGTATTTTTCCGTGTCGTTCTCGCAGCTGGTGGTGGACCAAAACGACTCTCTGTCCGGATTTTAGCTTTCTACTGGTTCCTTATCATCGCCTTTATGCCTGTATTATAGTCCCGAAAAAAGTCCCTGTCAACAATTTGTCAGATTTTTGTAACCGGCCATAAAAAACAGCACTTTCGATGGCACTTTTTGTCATTTTGCACAAAAATTATAGCTTTACACGCAGTTTTACAAGTTATTTTTTTAGTATTTTGTACTGATAAATCAATATCTGCGATATAAAAATTTATACAAAATTTCAGTTGAAATTATCCGGATATAAGAGTAATATATCTGTTGTGAAATTTGTTTTGACCAAAAGGATTTATATATGATTGAAAACTTTTTATTCAGCATAAGTGCTGTTGCCCCAACCTTTATAATTGCCTTTACAGGATATTTTCTGCACAGAAAAGGCTTTTTCAGTGACAGTTTTTTAAAGGAACTGGACAGATACTGCTTCCGTGTTGCCATTCCCTGCCTGATGGTGAGGGATATTGCCGATGCAGATATAACACAGATGTTTTCGGGAGAGTTTGTTCTGCTGTGCTTTGCTGCCACAACCTTTCTGTTTTTCGGGCTGTATCTTATATGCTATCCGTTTTTTAAGGACAAGCATTTTGTCAGCAGCTTCATACAGTGTTCTTCCCGCGGTTCCATTGCGATTTTTGGTGTAAGCATAGCCATAAACATATACGGCAATGCAGGGGTTACGCCGCTGATGATGGCAATTGCCGTGCCTCTGTACAATATATATACCGTTATTCTGTTCAACCTCAAGGCTGACGATGGGGAAAGGGCACTTTCTGCCGCACATCTCAAAAAGATGGCATACGGTGTGGTGACAAACCCGCTTATCATCGGCATAGCAATCGGCGCAGTATTCTCCCTTGCCCATATCACAATACCTGCCATTGTTTATAATCCATTGTCCTCTGTTGCCGCAACAGGCACACCTCTGGCCCTTCTTTCCCTTGGTGCCAGCCTTAAATTCCGTCAGATAGGCAAGCGAATAAACATCACCCTGCTGTCCTGTCTGCTGAAACTGGTTGTGGGACCTGCCCTTATTATACCCGTTGCGGTTATGATGGGTATGCGTGAGGGACATCTGATTGCCATTATGCTTATGACCGCAGCTCCCTGCACAGTAACCGCCTACATTATGGCAAACAATATGGGAGGCGACGGGGAATTTACAAGCGGTGTTGTTATGCTGAGCACCCTGCTGTCCACAATAACCATAACCATGTGGCTGATGCTGCTGAAGGGTATGGGGCTGGTATAACCCTGCCGTATCGTAAATCTTCCGATTAAATTTTATTTTCTTACACATAAAACTGCCTGCTCTGGGTGCTCCACACGGAAACACCCTGAACAGGCAGGATTTTTTTACTGTATAAATTTACTGTGATATTCATCAAGGAAAGGCAGACGCCTTGTTATATAGCTTCTCAGGGAGTCTGTGCTGTCCGCACCATTGTAATAAAATCCCCACAGGTTTTCGTCCCTTTCCATTGCCCCGCAGAGATTTATCCTTTCTTCGTTTTCAGCTATCAGGCGGAAGATATTTTCTTCCGAAAGAATGCCTTTTCTCAGCTGAAACCAGCGTTCTGCCAGCATATCGTCCAGCTGCGGATAAACAATCCGCATAGCTTCATCTTCAAGGCGGTAACGCCTGTTCTCCGCTGCACCTTCGGGTTTGTATGCAAAGCCGTCAGTGCCCCATCCGATACCGAAGGTGTAGTCGGTATCCCACAAGGTCAGGGAAATCTGCGGATTGCCCTCCGCATTTTTTATTATATAAAATGTGTTCTGATATCCCGAATTGTCTGGCATATAGCCGAAATCAATAAACAGGCTTATATCCATCCAGTTTCTGATTTCCATCATCGAAACATCATTTCTTGTGAAAATGCCGTCAATCATTTTCCACACAGCTTCTTCACTGCAGGCGGCCTGCTCTATTTCATAGTGGTCGGCAATATCCTTGCTGCCGCCGCTTTTAAGGCCTTTGAGCAGCACATCATCTTCTGAAAGTTCCAGATATTTTGCATCCACTCTGCGCTGCAGCAGGTAGAGGCCATAATATTTTCCGTTGCTTACAACCTCGGCATATTCGCCCTGTGACATCCTGTAGTTATAGTCTGATGTCTGGCTGTACAGGCCGTTCCACAGCTGCATACAGAACATCTCCTTGACCTTTGTATCGTCCAGCGCCATAGCGTTGAGAATCCAGTCGTCGTCCTTATTGTCTATGCCGATAAAGTCAAGGTCATTGTTTGTGCCGTCCTCATTTTTAAGGGAAAGCTTCCAGGATTTTTTGTCGAAACCGAAGGTGCTCTGACCGCGGCGGTTCCATTCCAGCAGGCTGTTCTGCACCGAATATTTTCCGCTTGTGGCATAGCACGGGTTCCACACCGTTATATCCCCTGCATAGACATTTCTTTCATCTTCGTTCACATAGGCCAGTTCCCCTGTGACACGGATTACAGGCAGATTGGTGAACACCACATTGTACTTCATATAACAGCCGTCAAGGGTATCTGCTATAAGTGTAAAGTTATGTCCATCTGCCACCGCCTGCGAAAAATCATCAAAGGCTTTGTCTGCCGCAAAATACAGCGGATATTTTTCCTCCGCAGTTGTCAGCAATCCTTCAAGCTCCGTATAAAGGGTGGTGCCGTCCATGTTCTGTGATATGTACAGGGTATCCGTCTGTGTATCTGCCGCAACCGGCACATCCATAAACAGTATTTCTTCTGCAATATCCTTTTTTCTGTATCTGTCAAACTCCGCTGTCTGTTTTTCGGACAGCAGAGGCACGCCGATGCAGAAAGATTTTTCCTTATTGAGATAAAATGCAGAAACAACTGCAAGAACCGCCACGCACAGCACAAAAGCTGCTATGCGCATATTTTTTCTGCTCATTATTTCCGCATCCTTTCTCAGTTTATTTTATATACTCCGTCAAGATAGCCAAGTCTTGTTTCTATGTACCGGCAAAGATATTCTGCCGTGTCTTCTCCGCCGCAGCGGTATCCCCACAGCTGTGCATCCCTTGCCAGCGCACCGCTGTCTGTTATGCGGCTGTTCAGTGTATGAACCTGTAACAGTATACTGTCTTTATCCATCACACCTTTGCGCAGCTGCGCATATCTGCGGGCTATCTTTTCATCAAGGTCAGGGTAAATTGCCCTGAGACTTTCATCTTCTTTTCTGTATCTCTGTTTTGTATCTGCCACTTCGAGAGAGCGTGTAAACACACCGTCAATCCAGCCGATACCGAGAGCAAGGTCTGTATCCCACAGAATCATCTTTATTTCAGGATTATGCTGAATATCATCTATGATATAAAAAGCATTGTATCGGTTGGAGTTGTCGGTCATATATCCCAGCTGGATAAACAGGCTTATATCAATCCAGTTGTCAAGGGATATATACTGTCCGTTATCGCGGTTGAACAGGCCTTCCATTGTCTGCCACACCAGTTCTTCGTAATATTCTGACTGCACTATTCTGTAATGGTCGGTGATTTCTGTGCTGTCGCCGCCCTGCTGACCTTTGACCAGCACCTGATTTTCATTAAGCTCCAGATATTTGCCGTCCACACGGTTTTCCAGCAGATAAAGGCCGTAGTATCTGCCGTTCATAACCAGCTCGGCATATTCGCCTGTGGACATCTTATAGTTGAAATCTGCAGTTTCACAATGGCTGTTCCACATATCCATAATCAGTTTTTCACGCAGATTTGTATCGTCCATATAAAGGGCGTTGAGAATCCAGTCGTCATCTTCATAGCCGTTGCCCAAAATATCAAGGTCAGCATTAAGCCCTTCATCATCCTTAAGGGACAGTTTTACCGATTTTTTGTCCACATAATAGTTGCTGTTGCCGCGGTAGTGCCACACAGCCTTGCTGTGCTTTACATTATATGCGCCTGTCTGCTTGAACTGCGGATTCCATACGGATATGATTCCTTCGTATACATCCCTGTCATCTTCGTTTATGCCTGTGATTTCCCCGCTGATATTCACAACAGGCAGGTCTGTAAACACAACGGAATATTCCCTGTATTTTCCGCTTTCACCGTCTGCTGCAACAAGACGGAAGTGATGGTCTTCCTTTACTGCTTCACAGAGGCTGTTCAGCTTTTCATCTTCCGCAAAGTACAGTGTATACCTTTCATCCGCTGCCGCCAGTGTGCCCGCAAATTCTGTATAGAGGGTATTCTTTTCTATATTCTGCGGAATGTATATGACACCTGCTGCTCTGTCCACCGCCGCAGGCTTTTCCATAAAGAGAATATCTATCTCTTCTTCGCAGATTTCTGTATACTTCTGCAATGTCTTTTCCGATACAATAGGCACATCCATACAGAACTGTTTTTCCTTATTGAGCCAGAATGCAGAAACCGCAGTCAGGATTACTGCACATACAGCAAATGATATGATTTTTACAGTTCGTCTGCTCACAGTTTCCGCACCTCCTTCTGCTGTTATATAATCCCGTAAAAGCCGTCCATTACAGCCAGTCTTTCACAGATGTAACGGCACAGCTTTTCTGTGTCTTTGTCTTTTTCATATTCCCAGCGCTGTGCGTCCCTTGCAGGTGCACCGCTGTTTTCAATTCTGCTCTGAATATATGCAATATTTTTTTCTATATATTCTTCCGACAGCACTGTGCTGCGCAGCTGTCTGTATCTTTCGGCTATTCTTTCATCAAGGTCAGGATACAGCTCTTTAAGCTGCCCGTATTCATCACGGTATGCCACTGCACTGTTTTTTAAATTTTCATCAAAATAATATTCCCTGTCTTCAAATGTAACGCCCCACAGGCTGTCACTGAGGACAGGTATCATTGCAACTTCAGGTCCGCTGTTTACGCCCTGCCAGTTATAGTACATTTCGGTATAATCCAGCCTGCCTTTGTTGCAGACAGCATTTATAAACAGGTTAACATCAATCCAGTTGCCGATATCAATCACCGAGCAGTCCTGTCTGCTGTGAAGGGGCTGTACAATCTGCCATATTTCTTCTTCGGTATAGTAGCCGTGGCGCACTGTATAGTTGTTCTGTGCATAACTGCCTCTGCGGTCCTTTTTATCACGAAGCAGAATATCGTTGCTGTCAAGGTCAAGATATTTCTGGTCTATTCTCCGCTGAACAAGGTATACGCCCATATATCTGCCGTTGTAAACCACCTCGGCATATTCGCCTTCCGCCATATGTTCTCTGCCCGAAAGGCTGTCGTCCATACTGTTCCACAAAGATGCCGCCAGTTTTTCCCTAAGCTGTGTGCTGTCGCCGCTTATGCCGTTGAAAACCCAGTCGTCGTCCTTGCCCTGACCCATAAGGTTTATCATATTGCTGCCGCCGTTATCGACCTTAAGTGACACCCTCCAGGTTGTTTTATCCTCTGATGAGTCCCTGTAATCATCCAGATACCATTCTGCTGCAGTTTTTTCCAAAGTAATGCCGCCTGTGCCTGCAAAGTTGCTGTCCCACACGGTTATGCTGCCCTTGTGGACATCTTCTCCGTCAGGGCTTGTATAGGCCAGCTGTCCGGAAATATTTACAACAGGCAATGTGGTGAACACAACCTCATACTGCATATACTCTCCGTTTTCTGCAGATACAATCAGAGCAAAACTGTGGTTTTCCTTTACTGCTGTGTAAAGGTCGGCAAACATTTCGTCCGGTGCAAAATACATTTTATAGGCACTGTTGTTCATCGCAAGGCTGCCTGTAAGCTGTGTGTAGTCCGTTTCTTCCCCGATATTCTGTGATATATAGATTTTAAAGTTTCCCGCATCAACTGCAGCTGTGCTGCCGCTGCAGCTTATCCAGCCGCTGAGCTCCTGGGGCACAAGGCTTGTAAAGCGGGACATTTCTGCCTCGCTTAAAATCTTTACACCCATACACGAGCTGCTTTTTCCCACAGATGACAGCAGGGCAAAGCCTAAAACCACCGCCATAAGCAAAGGAAGCAGCACAATACGCCAAATTTTTCCAAATTTCATAAAATCTCTTTCGCTTATCACAACAGCAGATAGCATGGATACTATCTGCTGTGTATTTTACATAATATGTTATCTACAGATATCCTTATCTGTCCACAGGGAACTCCCCGTTTATTGCAAGTCTGCCAAGATAATATTTTGAAAACGCTGTCTGTCGCAGCACACCGATTTCAAGCTGTCTTGCTATAAAATCCGGCAGAAACTCATCGTATTTAACCTCCAGAACATGCATACCTGCAGGCAGAACAGGCACCATTGTGCTTACCCTGTCTTCAAAGAAATCTTCGCATATTCTGCTTGCCATAATGTTTCTGTCAAATGTGATACGCACATTGCCCACGGGATGAACAAAAGCTGTGCGTTCATATTCAATTATGGCTTTGGGCTGCATTCTGCGGCAACGCATCTGCAGCTGCATAAGATTGAGCGGTTTTCTGTCGCCAGGTGTCAGCGGCATGGAACCGTCCATTATCATATCAGTTTCCTGTCGTGTAAGTTTACAGGAATATTTTTTTGTAACGCCTCTGTTTTTTTCCTTTATTTCAAGACGGATAAAATCGCTTTTCGGGTCATATATACGGATACGGTATTTTTTTCTCTGGTCAACACCGTCCTCGTTTTCGTTCATACAGCTGTCGGCGATATCATCAAAATACACACTGCGTATAGTGTAAAAATCTCCATCCTGGTTTGCGTCAGGCTTCATAACCGTGGCAAGGCGTGCTCTGAGCACAGCGAGGTCTGCATCTGTTACAAGATATTTATTCTCTACACGGTACTCCATAAGATTATCTCCTCTCTTTAAATTTTAAAGTTCAGGGATCAGAATCTTACATCACCGTCATGAGTCATAAGGTTTACGCTTACAACGCCGCCGATTTCGCTTACAGCTTTAACAAGGCCTGCTTCGTCCTTTGCCTGCATTTCAACAATCCATTCTGTGCCGTGTTTTGTAATGTTGCGGCTGCGCACTTTTGCCTTTGGTGCAAATTTGTTTACACAGTCGAGAACTGCCTTTTCTTCTGCTGTCTTATCTGCAGAAACAACAAGAATGCAAGGTGCACGGAATGTAGGCACAAGGTCAAGTGCAACAACAAGGATTGTTACGCAGATGGAAAGGATGAGAGCAAGTTCAAAGAGGCCTGCACCTGTGATGATACCCATACTGATGGACCAGAAAAGGTATGCAAGGTCGCTTGGTTCTTTAACGGCATTTCTGAAACGAACGATGGAAAGAGCACCAACCATACCTAAGCTGATAACAAGGTTGGACTGCATGGCAAGCATAATACCTGCTGTGATTACAGGCATAATTGCCAGTGCTTTATTGAAGCCGCGGTTGTAGAAGCCGCTTTTGGATGTTGTTCTGTAAACTGCATAGATAAACAGGCCAAGTGCGATTGCCACTGCAAGAACAACCAGAATGTGTGATGTGTCAAGGTTGCCTGCACTGAAGCCTTCAACCACTGATTTTTTAAGCATATCTGTGATACTCATATTTTTCTCCTTATTATCCGGGAATAATCACCCGCATATTATGTAATTTCATATAATATACTGTTTTGCAACAGCTCATATATATCCATCATCTATAATACATTATTTATCATATCTTGTCAAAGAATTGCGCCCGATTTTTTATGGTTTATCTTATTTAATTTTGCTGGAACTGCACAGGAAGCTTTGTCAGACATTTTTGCACAAAAAAGAAGCTCTCCGCAGAGAGCTTCTTTCCGTATATAACTATTAATATCTGTATTAGTAGTTGTTTGGACGTTTAACGTATGTTGTGTGGAGAATTTCGTGAGCTTTGTGGCTGCCTGGTTCACCAAGATATTCTTCGTAGAGTTTCTTGATGTCTGGGTTTTCATGGCTCTTTCTGATAACGTCTTTAGCGTCGTCTTTGTAAAGAGCTGCTGCACGTTTTTCAACAAGGTCAACAAAGTTTCTAACTGTTGCCGGCTGGATTGGCTGGCCGCCGCCGTTGATACAGCCGCCTGGGCAACCCATAATTTCGATAAAGTGGTAAGCTTTTTCGCCAGATTTAACTTTTTCAAGGATTTCGTTAGCTTTTGTAAGGCTGGATGCTACTGCAACATTGAGTTCAAGATCGCCAAGTTTGTATGTAGCTTCTTTTACGCCCTGGAGGCCACGAACTTCTGTAAAGTCAACTTCTGTAAGTGTTTCGCCTGTTACCCATTCAGCTGCTGTTCTGAGAGCTGCTTCCATAACGCCGCCTGTTGTGCCGAAGATTGTTGCAGCACCTGTGGAGAGACCGAGAGGTGCGTCAAATTCGCCGTCTGGGAGGTGTGGGAAGTAGAGGTTTGCACGGTCGATCATTCTTGCAAGTTCTCTTGTTGTGAGAGCTACGTCAACATCGTGGATGCCTTCGCCTGCTGCGCACATATCGTCACGGCCAACTTCAAATTTCTTAGCTGTACATGGCATGATACCTACAACAAAGATGTTCTTTGGATCGATGCCCATTTTTTCAGCATAGTATGTTTTTGTGATAGCACCAAACATCTGCTGTGGAGATTTACAGCTGGAGATGTTAGGGATAAATTCTGGGTAGAATGTTTCACAGTATTTTACCCAACCTGGTGAACAGGATGTGATAAGTGGCAGTGGGCCGCCTTCTTTAATTCTGTGAACAAATTCTGTTGCTTCTTCCATAATTGTAAGGTCAGCTGCAAAGTCTGTATCAAATACTTTGTCAAAGCCGAGTCTTCTGAGAGCTGCAACCATTTTGCCTTCAACGTTTGTGCCGAGAGGCATATTGAATGCTTCACCCAGTGTTACGCGGATAGAAGGAGCTGTCTGTGCGATAACGATTTTGTTTGGATCGTTGAGTGCACGCCAAACTTCTTTGGACTGATCTTTTTCGTAGATAGCTGCTGTTGGACAAACTGTGATACACTGACCGCAGGATACACAGCTGGATTCGCCAAGTGTCTGTTCAAATGCACAGCCGATGTGTGTTTCGAAACCACGTTCGTTTGGACCGATGCAGGAGATGCCCTGAACTTTTTCACAAACTGCTACGCAGCGACGGCAGAGAACACATTTGTTGTCGTCACGGAGCATATGTACTGCTGTGTCGTCAACTTTCCAGTCTATGATTTCGCCTTCATAGTAATCTTCATCGTAGATTCTGAAGTCTTTACACATTTTCTGGAGTTCACAGTTGCCGGAACGGATACATGAAAGACATTTTTTCTTATGTGTAGAAAGGATGAGCTCAAGGTTCATTCTTCTTGCTTCGTAAACACGTTTTGAATGTGTGAAAACTTCCATACCTTCATAAACTGGTGTTACGCAAGCTGCAGGAAGGTTTTTCTGGCCTTTAACTTCAACTACACAGATACGGCAAGCGCCGATTTCGTTTACTTCTTTGAGGTAGCACAATGTAGGAATTTCGATATTGAGCTGTCTTGCTGCTTCGAGCACTGATGTACCAGCTTCTACCTGCACAGGCATACCGTTGATTTTAATATTAACTAAACTCATACTTTAGTACTCCTCCTTATTCCTTAACAATTGCACCAAACTTACAGCCGGACAAGCAAGCACCACATTTGATACATTTGTTTGTATCGATAACATGAGCTTCTTTAACGTTGCCGCTGATTGCACCAACCGGACATACACGTTTACAG
>JAFSCM010000073.1 GCA_017436765.1 Oscillospiraceae bacterium | reverse complement strand
TTTGTGCCAGGGGTATTCTGAGTGCCGCACT
Source organism: Oscillospiraceae bacterium (assembly GCA_017436765.1). Taxonomy (GTDB): domain Bacteria; phylum Bacillota; class Clostridia; order Oscillospirales; family Ruminococcaceae; genus RGIG3102. The sequence continues at coordinate 2,557 of JAFSCM010000073.1, read as the reverse complement.
CTTTACATACAGAGCTGTCTGCCACTGTTTCTTCCGGCAGCTTTGCACCGCATTCAGGACAGAATTTTTTTGCTGCATCGGTAGGTGTGTTACATTCAGGACATACCTTCATATTTTTGCTGATTTCTGTTGCATAGCTCTGGGCTGCTTTTTCAAGGTTTGCAAATGCACCTTCAAGACCTGAGAATGCAGATTTTGTTTCGGCCTGCTTTTCTGCTGCCTCTGCATTTACCTTTTCGGCCACGTCTTCAATCTTTGCCGCCGCCTTGTTGGCAAGGTTTGTTGCTGCAGGCTCCACCGCACCTTTAACTGCATCGCCTATTGCATTGCTTACGCCTTCACGTATACCATCTTTAATCATTCTCTTCAAAAAACTCATAGTCTAAACCTCCATTTTGTTTCCGCATTCACCGCAGAATTTAACCCCTGCCTCTACTCTGTTGCCGCACACAGGGCATATTCTCTCTGTCGGCACAGGCTGCCCGATTTCTTCAGGCTGTGGCTGTGCAATTTCCGCCTCAGGCTGTGGCGGTTCAGCTTCTTGGGCAACAGGTTCTTCCGTTATATTTTCTGTTTCTTCAGCCACTTCCTGTACCGCTTCTTCTGCGGCAGCTTCCGCCTGTGCTTCCTTTGCTGCCAGTTTTTCGGCCTTTTCCAGTGCATTTTCGTCACGGATGCCGTCAATGGCTGCCTGTGCCTGTGCCACTGCATCAGCGTGAGCCTTTGCACTTTCCATAACCTCCATAATACCGGCTTCTATCTGTCCTCCTGCAAGGTAAAAATCGTAATAGAATTTGCCTATCTTACGCAGGTCTTCCCGGTGGGCAGCTTCTTCTTTTGCTTTCTGGGCTGTATGCTTTGAAATTTCCAGTGCATCGCCTGTTTTATCCTCGATGTTTTTTGCCATTTTGTTCAGTTTTTCAAGAAATGCCATTACGGTTACCTCCTTTAAGTGTAAAGTTCTTTATATTTGATCAATAATTGTCTGCGGTTGGAAATATCAAGCTTTTTGTAGATGTTCTTGCAGTGAAAATGAACCGCAGACTGTGTTATACACAGCTTATCTGCAATAGCCGTCAGGGTTTTGTCGGTCATAAGCTGTTCAAATATCTCCATCTCCCTTACAGAAAGGTTTGCAAATTCGGGATACTTTTCACAAAGTCCGCCAAAAGCTTCTCTTGCCAGCTGCATATATTCAAAATATTTTATTGCCTGGGCTTTTTCTGTTTTCATAGTCATCACTCCGATTGCCTGATTTTATTTTTCTGCCGTTGTTTTATATGCAGTTTTTGTCACAAAACAGATAGTTTTACTGTTGTTTTAATTTGTTTAACTGTTTACTGAAAACCGCTTATGGTTTATACTTGAATCAGCAAAACATCATTTTGAAAACCGTTCCACACAGTCCCTGCATCCGTCAATATCACCTTTTGCTTCGTAACACTCATCGCACACCCATTTGCCGCATTGCTGACAATGGTTGAAAAAGCGCACCAGATGCTGTACCGAATGTGCTTTTTTATGGTTGTAAAGTGTCTGCCGCGGGTCCTTTACCTGTCCGTGCTCAAAGGCATAAAGCATATACGGATTGCGGCACAGTACGGGTATTTTTTCCGCATACTTCTTTTTTCCGCACAGCTCGCAGGATGTGTAGAACTGTTTCAATACTTTATCCGCATATATATGTTTGTAAAACTGTCTCATTGGGCACCTCCGTTCTTTTACTGAAGTCGTGTCCGTTTATAAGTATCAAATTTAAATATATTTCTGTACGATATTGGTTTTCTCATCTTAATTCTATGGGATACAAAAACAAAATAATATCCCTTATTCAAGGGGTTTTTGCCATAGACCGCCTTAAAACAAGGGATTTTTTATAATTTTTATGGTGTAAAAGCCAAATTTCAACACGAAGGGGGCATTTTATGGGTCATCCTATACTTTCCTTAAACCAGTCCAAAAGGCTTGCTGTTTCACTTTTTATGCTTTTCTGCTTTTCCATGTTCAGTGCATGGCAGATGGGGTTTATCTACTTTATGGGGCCAAGCCTTACGCTCAACGGCCGCACACCGCTGCCAATATCAATGGACAATGTCACCCTGATAATCGTTGCAGGATATGTGCTGGCCATCATATATATGATTGCGCTGCCACACTTTGTTGTGTGGGCAGAAAGGCTTACCACCATAGCATCCCTGATAACCATTGCGGCAATGTTTATGCCGCTGCCTGACGGCGTACTTAAAATGGTAGTGTATGCTCACATCTTCTTCTGCTGTTTTATGATAGGTTTCGAAAGCTTTATTATGGTCAACTTTTTTTCAGAAGAAAGCACGATAAAGCACCTGACCGTCGCCTATGCCGCCTCATTGTTCATTATCGCTGTGGTGCAGAACGACTTTGTGCCAATCAGCTTTCCTGTTTTCCGCTGGGTTGTTGTGGCAATGCTGATAATGCTGCTGACCTTCAGCTTTTATCTGCCGTCAGGTGCCGAAGCCTGCCCCAGATATGTAAAGAAAACCGACAGCATAGTTATGCCTAAAAATCTGTTCAGCGG
>JAFSCM010000072.1 GCA_017436765.1 Oscillospiraceae bacterium | reverse complement strand
TGACATCCATGGAAAACTAAACAAAACAATAAGGGCTTGTCCGAAAGGACAGGCCCTTTTTTGCGCAAAAATAACGGGCGAACTGTATTCGCCCGTTTAGCTGTGTTATATTTTATTTTTTACATTCCGGCCTGCTGTTTCATTCTTTCCCATTTAATTTCACGGTAGAATGCTGCACCTGCTGCCTCCATATACGGACGGAGGAAAAGCATGCCGATGCCAAGTGTAAGTGCCGCAAGCAGGGACCAGCCTATAAAGCTGAACTCAAGGCAGAACAGTCTCCATTTATTGCCCCTCATCATTTCTTTTGACGCCCTGATAGCTTCGCTTGCTGTCATATCAGGGTTTTCCATAAGTATGTAAGGTGTCATTCTGTAGGAATAGCTGGCGATAATGCCAGGAATAATAAGCAGCAATGTCCACAGAAAAGTATACAGACCCCTGAGAAACTGCATAACAAAACCTGCTTTGAATCTGCCCATTTCCGAGAACAAATCCTTGATGTCCGGACCTGTCTTGTTGATAAGGTTAAGGTTAAACTTTGCATAACCCATAGAAACTGCGCCGCCTACAACCAGCATTATTATGAGATAAACTACGGCAATGATAGATACCATTGCAAGTGCCGCAAAAAGAAAAGCTGTAAGAGACGGATCTGACGTAATGCCTTCCACACCCTGCTGCAGTGCCATTGGGTCAGGTGAAGGCTGTGCTGTCGCACCACTGGATGCTGAACCGCCACCGCCGCCTGTTGTCACTATACATCCGCCCAGCAATGCCGCAATAACCCCTGCGCCAACCGCCATCAGCCAGTTGCCTTTAAGGCCGTCTCTTGCTATTTTTCTGAAATCTGCCGCTTTAAGCATGCAATCACTCTCCTCTACAAAATTAACTTCAACTAACAGATAACATATTTTTGTGTGCAAACAGTGTCTGCCGTTATCTGTTTTTCTTTTTATATATACAATACACTATACAGCACACAAGTGTAAATACACTCAGCGCAACTGCAGGGTAAAAACCTTTTGGTATATATGTCATTTCGATTATATTTTCGCCGCTGTTCACGGTGAAGCCTGTAAGATGTCCCAGCACCCTTTCATTTGGCACCTTTTCACCATTGACCTTTATCTTCCAGCCTTCGTCATATACAATGGATGTTGCCACAAACTGACCATCACTGTCAGAATCCATAACAGCTCTTATCTTTCCTTCACCGTCAAAGGTTATGCTGCCGCTGTTCTGCCTTGCTTTAAGCGCTGCTGTGCCCAGAGCATCGTAATCTGTTTTGCCCTCTGTGTTCAGCACACTGCAGCCTGTAACCTGTCGGATATAGACCGCAAGGTCAGTTTCTTCTGTCGGTTTCTGTTCTGTCTTGTATATCAGCGGGAACACCTCTGTCTCAAAAGGTGTTATCTGCTGTTTGCTGAGATAATACTCTGCAGCTGTCACCGCCATTATCAGCTCTCTTGGGTTTTCGCCGAATTTTCCATAACGGAGAGACTCGAACTCTTTTTCGCTCAGGGATGTAAATGTTCTGGTAACATCGTTGAATCCATGGCGGAAGTTGCTGTTTTCGGTGTAATCTATACCCTCATAGTCATTGTTCTTGTTGTAAATTCTGTAAAATCCGTCCCTGTTCAGCTGTGCAAGTTCCGCTTCCACAAGGTCGTATGCCTTTACGATGCTGCCTTTTGGCTGACGGAGCAGTGCGTCGTAGTTGTCGCCGATAACCATATATGCATTTAAAGCCATATCCCCTGTCATCACAAGGGCAGCAAGGAGAAGTGCTATTTTTTTGTCTGTTATCTTCCAGATTATATACAGCACAAATACCGCAAAGCCTATAATATACACCGCAGCCGCCTTAAGTATGCTTACTTTACACAGAACAACGCCCGCAGCGCATACAAGCGCCAGCACTGCACCTGCAAATGCCGCAAATGTACGAAGCTGTGGTTTTTCCATATTCACAAATACTTCTGCACATTTCCACAGTACAAAAAACACAAAGATATAGGTAAAACGGTAAGGGAAGGAGTTGGTGGCAGAAAACATATGCCACACCTTGCCCAGCGGCACAAGCCAGAAACTGAAAGCAAACACCGCCGCAACAAAGATATCCGCAATTTTTTCCCTGACTGATTTTTTATTTATAAACAGTATTCCTGTAAACAGTGCGAAGGATGCGGCACCACAGTAAACAAACGGGGCGGATATGTTGCCGAGACTGTCGTATGCGCCGATAAACAGCTTGGGGATAACTTCCGACAGCCCGAATGCGAACAGCCTGTCATCAGGTACTGCTGTTTTGCCCTGCATAAGCGCAAAAGCTGACGGGACAAGCACCCACGCTGTCAGCATAATTGACAGAACTGCAGACTTTGCAAGGTCTGCAAACACTTTTTTCGCTTTTTCCGGTTCCATTCCGCAGATACAGCGGTGCACAAACATAAGCGCACAGAACACCCCCACCATATACGCCATATAGTAGTTGGAGATTATAAGCAGGCTGAAAGCGGCAACAAAATGTCCTGCGGATTTTCCGTCATATATATCCAGCATAAAACCCATAACAACAGGCAGCATAAAAAACGCGTCTGCCCAGATTATGTGGTAGCTGATAACTGCAATATATGAGGAAAGTGCATATACAATGCCGAAGATTGTGGCAATCCAGCCGCTGCAGTTTTTAACTGCTTTCTGCACAAACCAGCTGAATGTCACCGATGCAAGCCCGAAGCGGATAAGCATAAGCACTGTTATTGCCGTTTCGATTTCAGCTGTGGGAAACAGGAAAACTATAAGGTTAAGAGGGCTTGCAAGGTAGTAGGTGAAGATGCCGAAAAAGTTGCCGCCCAGACCTTTGGAGAAACTGTAGAACAGACCGTTTTCCGCAAGATGGTTGCGGTAGTACAGCAGAAAGTTGACATACTGGCTGTTCAGGTCGTTGGTCAGAATTGACCACTGTGTCAGTATGCCGTTTGCCATATATGCCGCCAGCATAACCGCTATCGGCACTGCAAAACTTACAATATAAAATTTTCTGTCTTTTACTTTAAGCATATATTACCTTTTATATTCACGGGATATATCCGATTTTTGTTATATTGCGTTTATTTTATACTCTAAGTATATAACTTATTCTGTAAATCAAGGCTTTATGCTCCAGTCAATCGGTGCAAGGCCGTTTCTTTCCAGATAATCGTTCGCCTTTTTAAAATGTCCGCAGCCGAAAAAGCCTCTGTACGCAGAAAGAGGACTTGGATGTACTGTCTGGAGAATAAGGTGTTTCGGGTTGGTTATCAGCCTGGCCTTGCTTTTTGCGTTGGAGCCCCACAGCAGAAATACACAAGGGTCTTCCTTGTTGTTCAGGGAAGCGATAACCGTATCGGTAAAGGTTTCCCATCCGCAGGTTTTGTGGCTCTGCGGCTGGTTCTGACGCACTGTAAGCACCGTGTTGAGCAGCAGTACCCCCTGCTGTGCCCAGCTTACAAGATAGCCGTAATCCTTTGGCATTGTTATGCCGAACTCGTCCTCTATCTCCTTATACATATTGACAAGGCTTGGCGGCGGCATAACACCCGGCTTTACCGAAAAGCTCATACCGTGTGCCTGTCCCGGGTTGTGATACGGGTCCTGCCCCAGGATAACCACCTTTGTATCTTTAAAACCTGTAGCCTTGAGTGCATTGAAGATGTCGTACATATTGGGGTAAACAATCTGTGTGGAATATTCCTTTTTTAAAAATTCACGGATTGCAAGGTAATAGGGTTTGTCAAACTCTCCCTTTAAAACTTCATCCCAGTCGTTGTTCAGCTTAACCATAGAATCACCTTTCAATATAAATATCCTGAATTATATTATACAATATTTATATATATATTATCAATCAGGACAGCAAAGATATATATGGTATAAACACCGATTTATCTTTACAGCCTTCCAACAAGAAAACACAGCAGTTACTGCATTGCAGCTTCTGCTGTGTTCATTTCATTTATGAAAGGACTAATCAAACATATCCTTGATTTTTTTGAAGAAGCCTTTGCGTTCTTCATAGTTATCATCTTTAAGGGTTGCCTCAAATGCTTCCAGTGCCTTACGCTGTTCGCGTGTAACCTTTTTAGGGATTTCCACATTAACGGTTACATACTGGTCGCCTCTGCCTCTGCCGTTGAGATACTGTATACCCTTCTGTCTCAGACGGAACACTGTGCCGCTCTGTGTACCTTCCGGCACCTTGTACTGCACCTTGCCGTCAATGGTAGGCACAACAATCTCATCGCCCAGAACAGCCTGACCGTATGTGATAGGCACTTCAACAAATACATTGTATTTTTCGCGCTTGAACATCGGGTCCGGTTTAACGTTTATAACGATGATTACATCGCCCTGTGCGCCGCCGTTTGTACCCATATCGCCTTCACCGCGAAGTGCAAGACTCTGTTCGTCATCAATACCTGCAGGAATATTTACTTCCTTTTTAACAGAAACATTTACTCTGCCGTTGCCGCGGCATTTCTGGCACGGTTCTTTGATGATTTTGCCCTTGCCGCCGCATTTGTGACATGGGCGGGCATTCTGGATAACACCGAAAGGTGTTCTCTGCTGCTGCATCACCTGACCTGTGCCGTGACATTCGGAACAGGTTTCTGCGTGTGTGCCTTTTTTTGCACCGCTGCCGCCGCAGTCAGGACAGTTTTCCTGACGGTTGATTGTAACGGTTTTTTTGCAGCCGTGTACAGCTTCCATAAATGTAATGCCAAGGCCGATGTGCACATCGCCGCCGCGTCTCGGAGCATTTGGATTTCTGCGCTGCTGTGTGCCGCCGAAGCCGCCGAAGCCGCCGCCGAAAAAGCTGCCGAATATATCATCAAGGTCAATGCCTGCGCCGCCGAAGCCGCCGCTCCAGCCACCGCCGCCTGCGCCGAAGTTAGGGTCTACTCCTGCGTGACCGTAAGTATCGTATTTCTGTTTTTTATCAGCATCGGAAAGAACCTCGTAAGCTTCGTTTACTTCCTTGAAATTCTTTTCTGCCTCTGCATCACCAGGGTTTAAGTCCGGGTGATATTTTTTTGCTTTTTTTCTGTATGCAGATTTGATTTCGGCATCGCTTGCGGATTTTTCAACCCCTAATACCTCGTAGTAATCTCTTTTGTCTGCCACTGTTTTGCCCTCGCAATTATATCAAGTGTTTAAGTTTTCTCTTTATGCGGATTGTGCCATATCTTTACTGCCGCAGCCCGCTTTTATAAATCAGCAATCGGGCGGAATGGATATTCCGCCCTTTGCCGAAAGTTTTATTATTTTACACTAAACTCTCTTTTATTTCAACCGTTTTTTATTATAACGCAACGGTATTTCTACCGGCTGTCCGCTGTAAAACCCTTGCGTTTCAACGTTCACGCCGCTGCGGTATATACCGCAGGAAAGCGTAAGCTTTAAATGTGCAAGGCACATTCGGCGGGGTTGTTATTCAACATCCTTGAATTCAGCATCTACAACGCCGTCGTCTGCCTGCTGGCTGTACTGTGCGCCGTCCTGTGCACCCTGTGCCTGCTGCTGAGCCTGTGCTGCCTGCTGGTAGAGTTTTTCGCTCATAGCATGGAGGGAGGATTCAAGAGCGCTCATTTTTGCTTTGATGTCTTCAAGGTTGCCGCCTTCGATAGCTTTTTTCAGGTCTTCCTTCTTAGCTTCTGCTTCAGCTTTTTCGCTGTCGCCGATTTTGCCGTCAAGGTCTTTGATCATTTTTTCTGTCTGGTAAACCATGCTGTCTGCCTGGTTCTTTGTTTCGATTTCTTCGCGGCGTTTTTTGTCTTCTTCTGCAAACTGTTCTGCTTCTTTAACAGCTTTTTCGATGTCTTCTTTGGACATATTTGTGGAAGAAGTGATTGTGATGGACTGCTGTTTGCCTGTGCCGAGGTCTTTTGCGGAAACGGAAACGATACCGTTTGCGTCGATGTCGAATGTTACTTCAATCTGTGGGATACCTCTTGGAGCCGGAGCAATACCGTCAAGGTGGAAGATACCGAGGGATTTGTTGTCTCTTGCCATTTCTCTTTCGCCCTGGAGAACATTAACTTCTACAGATGGCTGGTTGTCAGCAGCTGTGGAGAAAATCTGGCTTTTCTTTGTTGGGATTGTTGTGTTTCTTTCGATGATTTTTGTGGAAACACCGCCGAATGTTTCGATACCGAGGGACAGTGGTGTTACGTCGAGAAGGAGGATGCCTTTTACATCGCCGCCGAGAACGCCGCCCTGAATTGCAGCACCGAGAGCAACACATTCGTCCGGGTTGATACCTTTGAACGGTTCTTTGCCGATAAGTTTTTTAACAGCTTCCTGAACTGCAGGGATACGGGAAGAACCGCCAACCATAAGAACTTTGTTGAGTTCGCTTGTGGAAAGACCGCTGTCTGCCAGAGCCTGACGTACAGGACCCATTGTTGCTTCAACAAGGTCTGCTGTGAGTTCGTCAAATTTAGCGCGTGTAAGTGTCATATCAAGGTGTTTAGGACCTGTTGCATCTACAGTGATAAATGGCAGGTTGATAGCTGTCTGCATAACACCGGAAAGTTCGATTTTTGCTTTTTCTGCAGCTTCTTTAAGACGCTGTGCAGCCATTTTGTCCTGGAGAAGGTCAATGCCGTTGTCTTTTTTGAATTCTGCTGCAAGGTATTTGATGATTCTGTCGTCAAAGTCGTCGCCGCCAAGACGGTTGTTACCTGCTGTTGCAAGAACTTCCTGAACACCGTCGCCCATTTCGATGATGGAAACGTCGAATGTACCGCCGCCAAGGTCATAAACCATTACTTTCTGGTCCTGTTCTTTGTCAACACCGTAAGCAAGAGCTGCTGCTGT
>JAFSCM010000071.1 GCA_017436765.1 Oscillospiraceae bacterium | reverse complement strand
GTGGCAATGCTGATAATGCTGCTGACCTTCAGCTTTTATCTGCCGTCAGGTGCCGAAGCCTGCCCCAGATATGTAAAGAAAACCGACAGCATAGTTATGCCTAAAAATCTGTTCAGCGGTCTGCTGCTGCTTGCGGTGGTAAGCTGCCTGATGACACTGTGCGGTGCTGCCGCAGCAGGTGAGGTAAAACACGGTGTTTCCATTGCATATTTTGCCGATGCAGTTGCTTCGCTGGCAATATTCTGGTCTTATAAAAAGAACGGTGCAAATCCTCTGCGCATCATTTCGGTGTTTATGTCCTTATCTGCAATAGGTTTTCTTGCCCTGTATGCATCAGAGTTTGTACCCGCTCTTACATATCCTGCCTGCGTGCTTATCGGTCTTGGCTTTGCTCCCTGCCAGTTTTTGCCGCTGTACGGCCTGACAATGATGAAAACCTATCCGTCACGCTTTATAGTTCCTGTGCTTATGACAATAGCAGTTGTAACGGTGGTTATACAAAGCGCACTGGTGGAAGCCTTCCGCAGCAATGCCGCAATGCTGTATCTTGTGTATATGGCGATAACAGTGCTGCTGCTTATTATATATATGAATCTTGAACCGTATATTGTTCACACCCTTGCAAGAAGATTTCCTGCAAAATCTGCCGCAGAGGAAATTGACTTTGCACAGGATAATGCGGAAGATGCAATCGCCGCAGAAAAAGTTGTTTTGGATGACAGCAGCAAAGAAGAAAATATTCTCGACAGCCTGACAAAACGCGAAAAAGAAGTGCTTGAACTTATAGGCTGCGGTTACACCAACAGCGATATTGCAAAAATCCTGTTTATCAGTGAACACACCGTAAACGATTACACCAAGAAAATTTACAGAAAACTGGATGTCCACAGCCGCCACGCCGCAGCAAGAATTATCAACAGATACGGCAGTGTGCTGTAGTAGTTACCGTCAATGTAATTTACACTGGTGCGGATGCTGTTATGGGAACAAGCCGAAACTTGCTGTTTTTATGCTATGGATGCTTCTATGGCATTTATGGAAAATGTGGCATACTGCGACAATATATAAATATATCACGATTTTTTCACGTGGTTCTCCTATTTTTGTGCAAAGGATAAATGGCTGTAATATGACACAGCCATTTATCCTTTCTGTTTTATAGACAACTGAAATATTTGCCCATATATCTATGAAATGCAAAAGCACAGCGGTTATTTTTTTTGATAATCTCTGTGCTTTTTATAAAGGAGATTCTGTTCCTGTTGTACTGCTGTTCAGCTTTTATGGTATTGATGCATCAAACTGTAGTCTAACCGCCTTGCTTTCACGCAGGTAAATTGTTTACAAAAATTTCACGTTTTGGCGTAGCATATGCTACATCTCAAAAGCATTGTCAGGCCATATGGGGATATGTGTGGTCAACAGGCGGGTTGTAATTTTCGGTAATTGTGCGTGCTGTCACCCAGCGCATAAGGTTAAGATGGCTGCCCGCCTTGTCGTTGGTGCCGCTTTTTCTGCCGCCTCCAAATGGCTGCTGACCAACCACCGCACCTGTAGTTTTGTCATTTACATAGATATTGCCAGCAGCATATGTAAGGGCTTTGAGCATCTTTTCGATAACAAAACGGTCGCTTGCAAACACGCTGCCTGTGAGGGCGTACGGTGATGTTTCGTTGCAGATTGCCAGTGTTTCGTCCAGCTTTTCATCATCATATACATAAACTGTCAGCACAGGTCCGAATATTTCGTTGACCATACTTTCATAATATGGTGTTTTTGCACGAATGATTGTAGGACGCACAAACCAGCCTTTGCTGTCATCACACACACCGCCTGCAATTATTTCAGCCTCATCGGATGCTTTTGCCCTGTCGATATAGCCTTTGATATTATTGTAGGAACGCTGGTGAATAACAGCACACATAAAGTTGGAAAAATCTTCAGGTGAGCCCATTCTGATGCTTTCCACCTTTTCAATAAGTTCATCCTTTATTTCGTCATAGACCGACTGCGGAATATATGCGCGGGAGCAGGCGGAACATTTTTGTCCCTGATATTCAAAGGCACCGCGGATAAGCGCTGTTATGAGTGCCTTTCTGTCACAGCTTGTATGGGCAAACAAAAAGTCCTTGCCCCCTGTTTCACCAACCATACGGGGATATTCCTTTAAACCGTCAATACCGTTTGCCACCTGCTTCCATATTGTGTTGAAAACGCCGGTAGATCCTGTAAAATGTATACCGCCCAGATGGCCGCTTTTGATTGCTGTATCGGTCAGATTTGGCCCTGCACAAGGCACAAAGTTGATTACACCTGCAGGCAGGCCTGCCTCCATAAGTATCTGCATAAACATATAGCTGGACAGAATGGCATATTCGCTTGGCTTCCACAGCACAGTGTTGCCCATAAGTGCAGGAGATGTGCACAGGTTGCCGCCGATTGCAGTAAAATTAAATGGAGCAATTGCAAGGATAACCCCTTCAACAGGGCGGTATTCCATACGGTTTACGCTGGACACAGTTCTGTTTGGCTGCTGTGAGTAGATTGTGCTCATAAAGTAGGTGTTGAAGCGCAGAAAGTCAATCAGCTCACAGGCGGCATCAATTTCTGCCTGATGGACAATTTTGGACTGGCACACCATATTTGCCGCATTTATCTGATAGCGGTATTTCTCGCTTAATAACTGTGCGGCACGGTTGAAAATTGCAGCACGGTGGTCACATGGCAGGCGCATCCAGCTTTCCTTTGCTTTAAGGGCAGATTCAATGGCTGCTTCTATCTCCTTTTTCCCTGCCATATGCACACGGGCAATCACTTTTTTATTGTCGTGAGGAGCAGTGATTTCCATAACATCATCGGTGTAAACAGGCTCGCCGTCTATAATAACAGGCACTTCCATAACAATGTCGCGGATTTCGGTCAGCGCCGCCTGTATCTTTTCTCTTTCTGGCGAGCCTTTTTCATAAGTCTGCACCTTTTCGTTTTCTGGCTGAGGGAAACTGTAGATTGTATTCATAATAACATCTCCTTTACTGTGTGTTCTGTGTGCAGTCACACACAAAACTGATTGGCAATTAAAATCGATGTTTTCAAAATACCACAGATTTTTTTGTTGTCAAACAGGCATAAAACAAGCAAAATCAGCAATTTTTAGTACTGTGAACAGCTGGCAGCAGACCGCAGAACAGACTGCAGTATACAACCTTTTTGTTATGCACAAAAACATAGCCTTATCACATTGTATTATTTATGATAAAAACAAAAACCGAAAACATTCTTTTTGAATGTTTCCGGTTTTCATTTATATGTTTATTTCAGTTCAATTTTAAATCCGATGGCATTTTCTTTTCTGTATGCGGAAATTTCGCCGCCGTGTTTGTTTACGATTTCCTTTGCCAGCGAAAGACCTATGCCAAAGCTGCCGTCGTAGGTTCTGGCCTTGTCGGCACGGTAAAAGCGGTCGAACAGTTTGTCCAGTTCCACATTGTCTGCATCTGTGTATGTATTTTCCACCGCTATAATCGGATGTCGTTTTAAGCTGAGGTCAACGTGTATATCTCCGTCGGTGTCGCAATATTTTACGGCATTGTCCAGAAGTATGGACATAAGCTGGCGTATGAGTGCCTCGTCACCCTTGTAAGTTACATCGGGCTGCGCCATACAGTAGAGAATTTTTCTGTTTGATGCTGCAAGCTGAACAAACTCCGATGCAGTATCGTAAATCACGCCTGTCAGATTAAAATCTTTCCTCTCTATGGAATTATGCTCTTCATCCATACGGGAAAGAGAAACCAATCGGTTTATAAGCTGTGTCATACGCTGACCTTCGCTTCTTATATCGTCCAGCCATTCGCTTTTGCCCAGTTCCTCCTCCACAATATCCACATTGGACATTATAAGCGTAAGAGGTGTTTTCAGTTCGTGGTTTGCATCGGTGATAAACTGCTTTTGCCTGTCGTAGCTTTCGGCAATAGGCGAAACCACCTTTTTGGACATAACCACAAAAAGCATAAGCAGCGCAATGCCGCTGCCCAGCAGAACAAAAAATGAAACAAACAGAAATCTGTAGGATACTGCACGGTTCATTTCGCCGTTTACAAAGACGATGGTTTTGCCCTCAAAATGGCTGAAAATTTTGTATCTGTAATTTGCTACCCAGCCACGCTCTTTATTTTTGTTCAGTGCCTTCTGTGCATACTCCACCGACTGCTGCTCATCAACTGAAAATACTGAATCGGTGTTTATCTTTATTATTTCGTTATAATCATCCAGCCATACGGTAAAAAAGCGGGTGCTGAACTTTGTTTCTTCGGTTATGATGTCAGGTTTGTTAAAAGGCTTATCCCTTGGAGGATTTCCTCTGTTAAAATCGGGGAATGCACCTCCGTTGCGGGATATTGCATCGGTCAGTGTGTCCATTGTGTCGTTCAGCTGTATCTGGTTTGTAACTGCAATGCCTGCAAATATGGCTGAAAAAACAATAAGGATGGAAACCGCACTGATTTTTATGAATTTCTTTCGCAGGGAATAAATCATTCCTTAACCTCCAGCACATATCCGCCGCTGCGGATAAATTTTATCTCGGCACCGCAGTCCAGTGCAGCCAGCTTTTTGCGCAGATTGGAGATGTGTACCCAAACTACACTGGTATCAACATTGGTATCCCAGCCCCATATATGGCTTATCAGCTGTTCGGTGGATACCATATTGCCCTGTCGCAGGATTAGCATTTCCATTATCTGAAATTCCCTGCCGCTTAATGACAGCAAATTTTCCCCGCTGCCGAGCTGATAGGTGGAGCGGTTGAGCACAAGACCTTTGCACTCCACAATATCCGCCGTGTAGTTATCCTTTCGGCGCAGCATTGCTCGCACCCTTGCAAGCAGTTCCTGTGTGGAAAAAGGCTTTGGCAGATAATCATCCGCACCTGCATCCAGCCCTTCCACTCTTTGCTCAACCTCTGTTCTTGCAGTCAGAAACAGTACGGGAGTGGTTATTTTTTTGTTTCGTATATTTTTCAGCACCTCGATGCCGTCCATTACGGGCATCATAATATCCAGAATTATACCGTCGTATTCATCGGTCAGAGCATAATCAAGGGCGGCATCCCCGCTGGAGACACCGTCCACTGTGTACTTGTTCTTTTCAAAAATATAAACCAGACTTTTAAGCAGTCTTGGGTCATCTTCGGCAATAAGCAGTTTCATTAAATCACCCCGATAATATCATACTATCAACAGCTAAAAACAGACTAAAGAAGGTACTTGAATGTGTAATTATATTAAATGGATTTATTTGTTGATAATGTGTATATTCACCGAATTATCACAGAAAAATCTGCCTATTGTCGACTTTGTGATGACATATATAAAAGAAAGGAAAGCTATTCATACCTCAATGCTTCAATCGGGTCAAGTTTGCTTGCCTTGTTTGCGGGGTAGTATCCAAAAAACACACCTATGGCCATAGAAATTCCCACAACCAGAATTATACTTTCAACATCAGCCTTTGCCGAATATCCCATAAAGCTGCAGGCAACTGCCCCAAGGCCTGTGCCAAGCATAATGCCCAGTGCACCGCCCACAAGACAGATTACAACTGCCTCGATTATAAACTGCATCAGAATTGTGTTTTTTGGTGCACCAAGAGCTTTTCTTGTACCGATTTCCTTTGTTCTTTCAGTCACAGAAACCAGCATAATATTCATTACACCGATACCTCCCACCAGCAGGCTGATTGCCGCAATTGCACTTATGGCAAGGCTGACTGTATCCAGCATTTCCGTAAGTGTGCTTACCAGCGTTTCCATACTGCTGGCTGTGGCAGTCCAGCTGTCGTTAAGGGTGTAATAGCTGGCAAAGAATTCTTCTGCCACATCTATAAAAGAGGTTACATCTGTTCCTTCTGCGCTGACCACCGTAACGGAGGAATAGTTGTCATTACCGTCGCTGATGGTTTTTGCTGTGGAAAGGGGAATGTACATATCTGTAACCGTTTCTCCTGCCACAGCAGAAAGGGTTTCGTCTTCTGTGTACTCATACACCCCCACAATATAAAAGCTGTGGGGTGTGCCGTTTATCTTTATGCTGAGTTCTTTTCCCACTGCATTTACAGGGGAGATAGCCATATAATCCTCTGCAAAGGTATCGGCAATCATACACAGCTTTTTATCTGCATCGGCACTGTTTGAGATACTTCTTCCATACAGAATTACTGTTTCCTCTGCCTGAATATATTCATCGTTTACCCCCACCACAGTAAGCGATGTGCTGTCACTGCCTGTCTGATATGTGCCGCTGTCCGCATTTTCACTTATCTTTATATATCTCACTTTATCAGAAAAAGCCGCTCTGAAATCGTCAAGCATATCATCGGTTATCAAATCGCTCGCATCAGGGCTTGACGGGCGGAACAGACGCATTCGCACATCTGATGATGTATTTTCGTCATCGTCCTCCTTTTCGGTAACCGACACGGTAATATCGCTTGCCCCAAACCCCGACATACTGTCTGTAATTGAACCGCTGAGGCTGTTGCCCACAGTTTCTATGGCAATAACCGAACCTATGCCGATAATAATCCCCAGCATTGTCAGCAAAGCGCGCATCTTGTTGGCTTTAAGGCTCTGCAACGCCATTAATATATTGTCAAGCATATTTACCGCCGCCCTTTCTGTCATCAGTAATCTCACCGTCAACAAGGGTGATTATTCTGTCACATTCAGCCGCAAGGGCAGGGCTATGAGTGATGAGCACTATGGTTTTTCCGTGCTCCTTATTGAGCGTATGGAAAATATCCATAACCGTGCGGCTGGTTGCACTGTCCAGCGCACCTGTAGGCTCGTCAGCCAGAATAATGGCAGGGTTATTAGCCATTGCCCTTGCGATCGCTACACGCTGTTTCTGTCCGCCGCTGAGTTCGTTTGGCTGGTGATTCATTCGTTCAGACATATTGACCATCTCCAGCAGCTGTTTTGCACGGGCATTGCGCTCCTTTTGCGGCACTTTTGCATACAGCATAGGCAGTTCCACATTTTTCAGTGCAGACTGCCTGCCTATAAGATTAAAGGTCTGAAATACAAAACCTACTTTTCGGTTGCGTATCTCGCTCAGGCTTTTGTCGTCCGCCCTTTGTATATCAACACCGTCAAGAATATAGCTGCCCTCTGTCGGTCGGTCAAGTGCACCGATAATGTTCATCAGCGTGGACTTGCCGCTGCCGCTTTCGCCTACAATAGCTACAAATTCACCCTCATAAACCGTAAGGTCTATGCCGTGGAGAATTTCCAGCTGATTCGGCTTTCCTATATAATAGCTTTTTCGGATGTTTTTCATCTGAATAATCGGCTTTTTAAGTTTAAAATCATCAAAAGGAAAATCAGGTTTATTCATTATGGCATACCTCCGCCGTTACCGCCGGGGAACCCTCCGCCACTTGGCATATTAGGACGCTGACCGCCATTCTGGCCGTTTCCGCCAAAATCTCGGTTGCCGCCACCCATATTACCTGGTGCACCGCCGCCGTTTGGCATATTTCCGCCGCCCATAAGGCCGCCTAACAGACCGCCAAAGTTCTGCATCTGTGCCGCTTCTTCTCCGCTTACAGTTTCAATACCGATTGTAAGGTCTGCATAGCTGCGGATTACATCTCCTTCATTAAGCTGGTCAGAAGATATTTCAACATAGTAATCGTTGCTTTCACCCTCGGTTACATAAACCTTTTCAAACTCCATATCCACACCTTCACCGCTTGTGTGACGATAGATAAAACTGCCCTGTTCATCTTCGCCTATGGCATCTGCAGGTACAGTAAAGCAATCCTTTACTTCGGATATAATAATATCAACATCAGCGTTCATACCGATAAGCAATCCCTGCGCTGTTCCGTCAACAGTAACCTCTGCGCCAAAGCTACCGCCCTGACTGGAAACAGGGTCAATCTGTGTAAGAGTGCCGCTGATATATCCTTCGGTTGCGTCACTGCGGATTTTGCACTTCATTCCGACAGAGACTGTGTTTATATCCGCTTCACCCACAGTAACCGATATTTTCAGGCTGTCTGTATCCTGAATTGTTGCAATTGTGCCGTTAACCGTATTGCCCACAACAGCATTAAGGTTTGTTACCTTTCCGCTGGTTTCGGCCTTGAGATTGCAGTTTTCCAGCTGTTCCTGCAAATCTTCCAGTGTGTCGCTGGTCTGACCTTCTTCGTAATTTTTGTATGCCTGCTCCATTGCTTCTTTTGCCGCTTCTTCCTTGAGGTCAAGCTGCTGTTTGTCTGCAATAGCAGAATTGTAGGCAGAAACCGCATTGTTATAAGCAGATTCATAACTTGAATAGTTTGCTGCATCCTTGGCAGTGTTCAGCTTATCCAGTGCAGTTTTTGTGTTTTCCTTTGCCTTGGCATAATCTGCGGCTGTCTGGCTGTTTGTAAAATCGTCAACCAATCCCTTTGCCGTGTCATATTTCGCCTGTGCTTCGTTTGTTTTGGTCTGCGCATCACTGTATGCTGTATCTGCCGCTTCCTTTGCTTCTTGCAAATCAGTGTCATCGGGAGATTCGGTCAGGTCTGCCGCAGCCTTTTCTGCCGCAGCTTTTTTGTCTGCCTCATCACTCTTTGCCACTGCAAGTTCACTTTCGGCATTGTTCATATCATTTACAAGCTTTGTGTATGTTTCTGTATATGTCTTGCCTGCCGCATCCTCTGCTTTTACCGCATTGTCATAGTCTGTCTGGAATGCTGCTATGCTGTTTTCAGCTGCTTTCAGCTGATTTTCTGCATTTACCATAGCATTGTAAGCGGCATCCAGCACTGTTTTGCTGTCATCATATGCGTCGTCAGCATCTTCGTAAGCTTCAACAGCATCTTCATATTTTTCATACAGCTCTGCCGTTTTTTCGCTTAAAAGTTCCACCTGTTCGGTTATTTTTTCGAGGATATCTGTGTTGTCCAGCACAACAATAATATCGCCCTCCTGCACATAGTCACCCACAGCAGCATTTACCGTTTTGATTTTCGGTGCACTTGAATTCATACCTGCCGAGTAGCTTACTGTGGATGTTTTAGCACTTTCCACGCTGCCTGTAACATTGACCGCCGTTTCCAGTCCGTCCCTTGACAGGGTTGTTGTGCGGACAAAGCTGTATGTGACTTCTTCGATTTCTTTCATATTATTGTTCAGTCGCCACAACGAAAACAGCAGCAGAATCACCGCCAACGCTGTGACAACTGCAATCAATTTATACTTTTTGCATTTTGACAATAAACCTTTGAAAAATCTTTTTAATATATTCTCTTTTTTAACTTCTGTTTCTGAATTGTTCATCTGTCAGACTGCTCCTTTCAATTTCAGAAACAATTATATGTCTCCGCCTTAAAGACAGACTAAAGGTGCAACAATAATTGACAAAAACAATTAACAATTTATAATGGTGCGAACAGTCATAATGCAAGTAATTGAATTCATCAACAAATATTAAAACAAAACCGACCGTGAATGTATAAATCAAAACCACGCGTTGAACGCGTGGTTTGCACAAGCCCTAGAAGGGCCTAATACTGGCGGAACCTCTCAAGAGGCACTGAATAGTCCGCCAACCGCATATCATTTACAGGCTGCTGCTAAAGCAGCCTGTTTCTTTTGCCCTCTAATTCTTGCTACCTGTAAACGGGTCAATATATTCTTTGAGCGTTATCTGGTCTGCGGCTATATCTTCCTGTAACTGATTTTTTATGTATTCTGCTATCGCAGTTTTGTTTCTTCCTACTGTATCCACATAGTATCCTCTACACCAGAAATGCCTGTTCCCATATTTGTATTTCAAATTTGCGTGTCTGTCGAAAATCATCAGACTGCTTTTCCCTTTCAGGTATCCTACAAATTGCGATACACTCATCTTTGGTGGTATCTCTACAAGCATATGTATATGGTCTGGGCATGCCTGTGCCTCAATTATTGTGGCTCTCTTTTGGTCGCACAATAATCTCAATATATTTCCTATGTCTGCTTTTATCTTTCCATATACCTCTTGTCTGCGGTATTTTGGTGCAAACACTATGTGGTACTGGCATCTCCATTTGGAATGTGATAAACTATTTATGTCTTTCATTTGAAAACCTCCTTTTGGTTGTATGCGGTTGGCGAACCTACATACATCTTACCAAAAGGAGGTTTCTTTTATCTAAAGAGTTTTTATTCCCCCAGTATAACTGGGGGGTGTTTTTCGCTAAAGCACCAAAACAAGGAGTTATCTTGCTGTAAGTAGCAGGATAACTCCTCTTCGTTTATAGGGTTTCAGGTGCGCCTGACAAGCTTTTGCCGTACAACGGCGTTGCTTGCTGCGACAATGACATTAAATATATTTTTATTTCAGATGTGATTTTGAAGACTTTTATATAAAACAGATTGTATTATGGTGCGGTTAGTCATAACGCAAGTTATTAAATCAATAGTAAAAATTTAAATAAGTCGACAGTGAATGTATAAAACAAGGAGTTATCTCATATCAAATGAGATAACTCCTTGTTCCTTTTTGCTTCATATACACTTAAATATGCTGCCAGATAATAATCACACAAACACTCTTGGCACACGTGCCGCTATATTTGTCAGTACCTCGTCTACAATAGTGCCGCGCATTTCGGCAACTTCAGCAATATTCATTGCTCCGTCTGCACCATTTACGCCGTCGCCGTACACAACAATTTCTTCACCAAGGACAGGGGCTGGCAGGTCGGTGATATCTATCATACAATGGTCCATACATATATTGCCTATTATCGGGCATTTATATCCGCGTATTGTCACATAAAAACGATGAGAAAAACTACGTGTAAAACCGTCAGAGAAGCCTATCGGCAAAAGGCCGATAACCGAATCTCTTTCCAGATAATCGGTAAAGCCATAGCCTATTCCTTCGCCTTTTTTGACCGACATAATATTGCCCAGGCGCGCTTTAAGCTTTACGCAGGGTTTAAGATGTATACGGTCGCGGCTTACATCGTCTGATGAGTAATATCCCGTAAACAATACCCCTGGGCGCACCATATCTCTGTAATATTCCGGCATATCGCACATTGTAGGGCTGTTTGCCACGTGCACCGTAGGAATTGCAACATTTCTTGCCCGCAACATATCAAGAAACGCATCAAACCGGGCCATCTGCATTCGTGTGCCTGATTTATCTGCCTCATCGGCAGTTGCAAGATGTGTGAATATGCCTGTTACATCAATATTTGGCAGCTGCATACATCGCGCCACAATATCGGCATTTTCTTCGTCAGGCATAAATCCTATGCGGTTCATACCCGAGTTAACCTTTATATGCACCTTTGCTTTTTTGCCCATTCTGCTGGCTGTTTCATTTAACTTTTCCAGCATTTCAGGAATATACCCAGGCAAAGTAATATCATTTTCGATTGCAGTTTCAAAACCTGCTTCCGAAACATAGCCAAGTATCAGTATTTCCTTGTCAGGTGCAACCTCTCTCACTTCCAGTGCTTCGCTCAATACCGCCACAGCAAAGCTGTCAGCATCTGTAAGCACTGCCGCAACCTGTGCCCCGCCCATTCCGTAACACTGGGCTTTAAGCACCGCACATATTTTTGTGTTTTCGCCTACGGCACGGCGAACTTCCATATAGTTGTGTTTAAGTGATGCAGTATCAATTTCCAACCAGGCATCACGGTGAATATCATACATAGTTTTCATAGTTTTTTGCCTTCTTCAGGATTTGGTAGTTTGTGTAATATTGTTAATCCATTTTTTGCTTTTCACTCTTATAATTCCAAGGGGCATCTTGCATACATTTTCGCAATAAATACCCACGCAGATTATCGGCACAGCCGCTTCCATATGCAATGCCAGCAAAGCGGTAATCGGAATTGCAATAAGCCATAAAGGGATAAGGTCAACAGCTATTGCGGCCTTTATGTCACCGCCCGAACGCAGAACCCCTGTGATAACCGAGTTGTTAAAGGAACGGCAGGGCATCTGTATAAGGTATGCAATACACATACAGGTAACAGTGTAAAATGCAAATTCGTTAAGCTGGAACAGCGGAAACAGTACAGGGCGAAAAAATACAGGCAGCAAGATTGCCAGCACCACAGATATACATCCGCCTAAAATAACCGCCACAGCAAGCAGGCAGCAGCCCAGCTTGTATATGTGTTCCTTTTCAAGCCCTGCACCTATGCTTTTACCAAGAATAATTGCTGTTGCATCGGCAAGGCCATAGCAGGCAACGGTGGCCATCTTGTCTATATTGCTCATAACCGCAAAAGCTGCCAACATATCAGCACTGGCGGCAGTGTGGCCAAGTATGGTGGTAAAAACCGTCTGCCCCAATCCCCACATAAACTCGTTGAAAAGGATAAGTGTTGAATATTTCAAAAAGCTTTTCACCATCATAAAGCCCGGAGAAAGCAGTTCTCTGATATATACAGGTATCTTGCGTTTGGTGCAGAAATAAACCGCAACAATGGTAACTTCCGCCAAGCGTGAAATCAAGGTTGCAATGGCTGCACCTTTTATGCCATAAGCTTCAAAGCCGAATTTACCAAAAATCAGACAGTAGTTGAGAACTGTATTCATGCTTACCGATGTGGCATACACAACAGTGCCAAGCTTGGGGTTTTCCACACTTCTCTCCATACTTACATATACAGAGGATATGGCGTTGAACAGATAGCTTACACCCGCAATTTTAAGGTAAGGTGCGCCCAGCTGAATAAGCACAGTATTATCCGTAACTATGGACAATGCTTTTTGCGGACAGCAGAAAAAGAATATGGCCACTGTGCCGACTATGCCTATGGCGGCATACATTACAACACCTACTGCACGGCTTATGGAGTGCAAATCTCCCTGACCCCAATGCTGACTTACCAGTAGGGCAAGGCCGCTTGTAAGGCCAAATATTACAATCTGCAGCAGAAACAGCAGACTGTTTGCTGCAGTTACTGCAGAAAGCTGATTTGAGCCAAGCAGTCCAACCATAAAAGTATCCACAAAACCAAGTGAAGTGGAAATAAGGTTCTGCAGCACAATTGGCAGGGATAACGACAGCAAATATCTGTAAAATCCCGGTTTCTGACGAAGTGCAGACAACATAACGGCAACTTTCCTTTGCAAAATCAATAGTAAGAATGGATGCGTGTAAACAACTCCAGCAGGAATAAGTCTTTGCGCTGATTTAATGACATTCCTGTAAGAGATTCTATCTTTTTAAGACGGTACAGCAGTGACTGACGGTTAAGATGCATATTGCGGGCAGTCTGGCTGGTATTGCCGTCATTTTTTATAAATTCCACCAACGTGTTCATAAGTTCCATGCTTGAATTTTTGTCATATTCAATCATTGCATCCAGCACTTCCCCCGCAACTGCATTTATCTTTTCATTTAGGGACAGTTCCGATATAACCTGCTGAAACTGTGTGTCCTTGTATGTAAACACATGGCTTGCATCTTTATTGTTAAGACAATAGCGTAAAGCAAGCTGTGCATTCTGGCTTATCTGGTGGAACTTTTCACTGTTTTCCGGCAGCATGTCACTTATGCCCCAGTACAGCTGCAGGTGGGGATAATCCTTGACAAAGGCGTTGTTAAGGCTTGCAATAAAGTCTTCGGCAATAAAGCTGTAAGAATCTTTTGAGGCCTCAACAAAAACTATAAACTGCAGGCCTCTGTCGGCAAACATTATGTTAAGTTTGCGGCGCTTGCGTTCAGCAATAAGAACATCTTCCATAAAATTGCTCAACTTGGCAGCCTGCGGTGAATATTCGTCAAGCACCTGCTCCGACTCGTTGGCGCATACACAGAATGCAAAACAGATATGAGAGGCAGACAGGTTGAAACCCAGTTTTGCCCCCTGCATTGTCATTTCTGAAAAAGAGCTGTAATTTTTTGTGGCAAGGTCCCACACAAAGTCATTTTTCATTTTGAGGACAATCATATCCTCAATGTTTTCCTTGTTAAACCACAAAGACAGTGGCAGAAGAATATACTGTTCCAGCAGTTTATCATCTTCCAGCAGCGGTGTACATTTTTCCGGCTGACATATATAAAGGTGTCCCCACAGAATTGTGTGCACACGGATATCTATCACGGCGCAGTTGTCGTTTTCTGTTTTGCTGCAGCTTTGTCCCTTTATATCAAGATTTTTTCCGGCAATCGCCACATGGGAACCAAAAAACTGTGAGAGTATGCGTGCTGCATCGTCCAATGACTGTGATGAAAAATATGCAGTAAACAGTCTGTCTCGGGTGTATTTATAGCTTTCGATATTTTTGTCATGTATACGTCGGGTAGCAAAATGAATAACATCGGCAAAACGCACCTCCCACGGCAGGCACAGCAGCGGCAAACCGATTTCTATTGCACAGTCAATTATATTTTTGCTTGGCCGATAGCTTGGGTCTTTAAAGCACACCAACAGGGCAGCTGCCTGAGAAGCCTTTACATCCTTTAAAAACTGTTTAAAAATCTCCTCGTTGTCCAGACAACCGATAAGTGTGGACAGAATAATTTCGTCCTTCTGTACAAAGGTATCCAACGGACGTTCCTGCACAGAGAGAGAACTTACAATAATATCGGAAAAAGCAGAGGGGTTTGCCAGTATTTTAAGCCCTTCCATTGGCAGTTCTTTTACAAAATCCTGAAGAGTATACACAGCCATTCCTCCTTTTATAACAAATGAAAATTACAACAATCGTTATGTGTTATTTTAATTATACATTTAATATCAGCTTTTTTCTATGAACAATATGTATGAAGAAAAGTATATGTTTGTATGACAGGTTGTATGAAAGCAGAAAGTTGTATGAAAAATTTGCCAGATTTATCTGACGGTTTGTATGTTGAAGAAAAAAACTTTAAGATGATAAACTTATCAACAGAAACAGGGCAATTTATGCCCAAATCGACAAAACAGAACAAATTAAAAAGGAGAAATACTATTATGAAAATCAATACTGATTTGCTTCATGCCCATCAGCTTCATGCACGTCTTACAGGTACATACCAGCCGGCAGCCAAAGCTCACATAAGCCCAATCTACCAGACAACAACTTACGTTCTTGAAGACTTTGACTCTGCTGTTTACCTCAACCAGCACGCTGACGCAGGCTTCTCTTACACACGTTTCGGCAGCCCTAACTGTGACGAACTTGAAAAGAAAATTGCTCACCTTGAACATGCAGAAGCAGCACTTGCAGTAGCTTCCGGCCTTGGTGCTATCTCCACAGCAGTTATGAGCATTGTCAAAGCAGGCGACCACGTTGTATTCGGCGATGTTATCTACGGCTGCTCCTACGCTCTCTTTGCAAAAGTTCTTACAAACCTTGGCGTTACATACACACGTGTTGACACAACAAACGTTGCAGCTATCGAAGCAGCAATCCAGCCAAACACAACTCTTGTTTATGTAGAAACACCGGCTAACCCAACACTTAAAATCAGCGATATCGAAGCAATTGCAGAAGCTGTTCGCAAACACGAAGGCATCAAAATGATCGTTGACAGCACATTTGCTTCTCCATATCTCCAGAACCCACTTGACCTTGGTGCTGACCTTGTTGTTCACTCCGCAACAAAATATCTCTGCGGTCACGGCACAGTAACAGCAGGCGTTATCGCAGGTCCAAAAGCAATGATCGACCGTTGCCGTATGCCATATCTCCAGTGCTTCGGTGCAGTTCTCGACCCATTTGCAGCATGGCAGCTTATGCAGGGCATGAAAACTCTTGGTGTTCGTATGGAACGTCACTGCGAAAACGCAATGAAAATTGCAAAATGGCTTGAAAAACATCCAAAAGTTGACCGTGTTTACTACCCAGGTCTTGAAAGCCATCCAACACACGAAATCGCTAAAAAACAGATGCGCGGTTTCGGCGGTATGATGAGTGTTGACATCAAAGGCGGTATGGATGCTGTGCGTATCGTTATGAACAACGTTAAAGTATTCAGCCTTGCAACAAGCCTTGGCAATGTTGACTCCCTTATCCAGCACTCCCCATCTATGAGCCACTTTGACATGACACCGGAAGAACGCTATGCTTCCGAAATCTTTGACGGCCAGGTTCGTCTGTCTATCGGTATCGAAGATGTTGATGACCTTATTGCTGACCTCGAACAAGCATTGGCTCTTATCTAAGGCATACTCCCAGAGAATATTATTAATCTTACGGAAAGTAAATCAGCTGTGGTATGCACAGCGTACCACAGCTGAAAATAAAATCACAGGAGGAAATTATGGATTTAATCGTAACCATTAATGATGCGGTCAATAATTTTGTGTGGGGCGTTCCTGCCATCGCAATGATTTTGATTACAGGCATCTTTGTAACAGTTAAACTGGACTTCTTACAGTTTAAAAATATAGGCTATTTATTTAGCCGTACAATAAAAAAAGCTTTCACAAAAAAAGATGAAGGCGAAAAAGTAAAAGGCGAGGTTACTTCTTTCCAGGCTGCAATGATGAGTATTTCTGCTATCGTTGGTTCCGGTAATATTGCAGGCTGTGCAACTGCTATCGTAGCAGGCGGTCCTGGTGCTATCTTCTGGATGTGGATTGCAGCTCTCGTAGGTATGGCAACAAAAACAGCTGAAATCGCTCTTGGTATCAAATACCGCGAAGAACGTCCTGACGGCACAATCGACGGCGGTCCTATGTACTACATTTCCAAAGGCATGAAATGTAAATGGCTTGGCGTATTCATGTCTGTTTGCGTAATCTTCTACGCTATCGTTATTTCTGGTATTATCGACATCAACACAATGGCTGTTGTTCTTGACGAAAGTTTCAGCATTCCGGCAGTAGGCACAGGTATCTTCTTTGCTATTCTTACTGGCATCTGTATCTTTGGCGGTGCAAAACGTGTTGGTAAAGTTTGTGAATATCTTGCTCCATTTATGGGCGGCGCTTACATTCTCTGCGGCCTTGCAATTATCTTTCTTAACATCACACAGGTTCCTGGTGCATTTGCTCTTATCATCAAAGCAGCTTTCACTCCTCGCGGTGTAACAGGCGGTGCTGTTGGTTCTATGTTCATCGCAATGCGTTACGGCTTTGCTCGTGGTATCTTCTCCAACGAAGCAGGTGTTGGTTCTGCTGCAATGGTTCACTGCAACACAGCTGTTGAACACCCAATGGAACAGGCTGTTTGGGGTTCTGTAGAAGTTTTCCTTGACACTATCCTTGTATGTACAGTTTCCGGTCTTGCAGTTATCCTTTCCGGTCTCTGGACAGGTTCCGATCTTGACGGTGCTCGTCTTGTTATGGCAGCATTTGACATGCTTCTCCCTGGCAACTTCGGCAGTCTTATAGTTACAGGCGCAGTTATTCTCTTTGGTTTCTCCTGCCTTATCACATTCAACACATACGTTGAACGCGGCGCAACATTTATCTTTGGCGAAAAATGCAGAATCTTTGTTCGTATAATCTGGGTTGCATTTGTATTTATCGGTGCTATCTCCGGTGAATCCATCGTTTGGGACATTGCTGATACTGTTAACGGCATTATCATCTTCCCTAACTTACTTGCTATCTGGTTCCTCTCCAAAGAACTTGTTGCTATGAAGAAAGAATACACAGACCCTGACATCGCAGCTTACAAAAAAGCTAAAAAAGAATTGTCCAAATAACAAATTTTCTCAATACAGCTTTAAACTACTTTTAAATAAATAATAAGGCATACAAATATCTCCTGAACAGTTAGGATATCCCTCCTTACTGTTCAGGAGATTCTTTTTATACTTAATCTGATAAATATTATATTTTAAATATGACAACAATTACTTTTTCTTTCAGGGTTTCAGGTGCTCCTGACAAGCGAATTTGGACGTCCAAATTCCGGCTTGCGGAGACAGTTCCGCAAGCTTTTGCCGTACAGCGGCGTTGCTTGCTAGGACAATGCCATAAAATTTTTATATAGTGTATAAACAGAAAATGTACTATTTACATACCTTTTGACAAATGTAGCTGTTTTTACAGTTAAAGAAAAACATTCAAAATATTAATCCGATTTAGCCAAAAACGATAACATAAATTGATTTTTGTTTCTATTTTTTGTTGTTATGTCCATACACTTATGTTATAATATAAACGAAAACATTAAATAAAACGTGTTATCGTTTGTCGGAGGTGGAACATTGGAACATAGAAATATTATTAAAAATATAATCAATGCCAACGGCGGAATTACTGAACTGTCTGCTCTCATATCCGCCGGTGTGCCAAAAGACAAAATATATAAGCTTTGCTCCGATGGTTACCTTCATCGTGTTCGCCAAGGATATTATCAGCTTGCAGATGACCTAGATTTTTCTGATGAGCAAATAATAGCTTCTACCATTCCCGAAGCAGTCATCAGTATGGAGTCTGCTCTGTTCCATTATGGTTACAGCGATTTTATGCCGAGGGTTTGGTCTGTTACAGTTCCGAGAAGTGCATCTCGCAGACTTAATACTTCTGTACCATTGAAGATTTATTACGTTAAAGACGATATTTATGAGCTCGGCAAAACTATAATTACTGAAAATGATGCTACCTTTGCCATTTACGACCGTGAACGCACAATATGTGATATGTTCAAACATCGTGGCAAAATCGATAATGAAATGTTTAGCAAGGCGGTAAACGCCTATGCAAACGATACACAAAAAAATCTGATAACCCTTTCTGATTACGCAAAGAAACTGAGGGTTTATAAAAAGGTTATGGAACTTATGGAGGTACTGCTCAATGGCTGATATTGCTACATCCGTACTTGCAAGACTTAAAAACAAAGCAAAAGCCAGTGGCAGAAGCTATCAGTTATGTTTACAACTCTTTTGCCAAGAAGAATTTTTAAGACGCTTGGAAAAATCCAAATATGCTGAAAACCTTGTTTTAAAAGGAGGTCTGTTCATTTACTCCCTTACTGATTTTGACAGTCGTGTTACTGTTGATGTAGACTTTCTGATCAGGAAGATACCGAACACACCAGAGCAGCTGACAACTGTTATCAAAGAAATCATCAACATCTCTACAGGCAATGATTTCATAACATTCGAAATCAAGGATGTATCACCTATCGCTCTTGCCAAAAAGTATACGGGTATTGGTGTTTCAATGGTAGCTCATATCAAGAATACAAGGACACCTTTTAGTATTGATTTCGGTGTCGGAGATGTTATAGTACCGAAACAGGAAAAACGCAAGATCCCAACACAAATTGACGGATTTGATTCTCCGTCAGTAAACACTTATTCTCTTGAAACCACTATCGCCGAAAAAATTGATGCGATTCTCAGCCTTATGGAATTCTCAAGCAGAATGAAGGATTATTACGATATTTATTATCTTGCAAACAAGTTCGATTTCGATGGTGTTTTGCTGGCTGAAGCTCTCAAAAAGACCTTTGAGAACCGATTACATACTTTTACCGTCGAGCAGTTCGAACAGGTAATGACTTTTGATAACGACGATGCGATGCAAAAGAAATGGAAAGCCTTTGTCCGCAAAATTGAAACCAAAACCGATGATTTCAGCAAAGTAATAGAAACTATAAACCTTTTCCTTGCAGAGCCATTCAAAGCAGCAGTAGAAAATATAAATTTCACTGCCAAGTGGTCTGCATCTAAAAACGAGTGGAAATAAATCTTCTACTCCTTATATTTTTCCTAAAGTTATAGCCAGTCGCACCTATTAATACGAAATTTGTCGATATATGAAATATAATAAAATATGGAGGTTATATGAAACATATAAGATTAATCGCTAGACAAAGACATCTTGAACCAAAAACGGGAAAGCGATATAGTGATGCAAAATTGATGACTGTTAATGCTTATTATGAATATGTTTTTGAAGTGCCTGATGATTTTAATCAAACTATGTTTTTGCTTCAATTTGAAACAGATCATCCTGAAATGAAAGGATGGATGTTTGAAATCACTGATGAAGCAAATGTTAAGGGGGCAAAAAAATGCCAAAGATAATGGAAATTATCGCAAAAGAAACCAAAGGAAAAAGTTATCATACATACAAATATAGTTATGATTCCATTGGATTACCTTCTATCGATTACGATGATGATCCCGACAAAATTATGAAATGGCGTGATTCTGGAGAAACAGGAGATGCTAAGAAGCCAATCCCCTTAAAACAATTAGCAGATCAACTCTCACAAATTGGGGAGCAACCGTTAATTAAATACTTTTTAGATGGTTCTCGACATGTCTATAAAGTGGATGACATCGCCTATAATAAGCGTGTTTATCCTGTTGTCGCAGGGCAGATAGGTATCGGTTGTTGTAAAAGAGAAAACAAGCGAATGGCAAAAGAACTGTTTTCTCGTGAACTTATTATTGCTCTTCCTAAAACGGCAAATGCAGACGGTCACGACGATGTTGCTTTCTTTTCATCAAAAGCAAAGAAAATTAATGATAGTGAAGAACTTAAAAAACTTAGTTTAGAGTTTTCTGTTATACCATATAAAATTTCAACTACTGGCAATCCAAATACAAAATTAGATGACTTAGCAATTGCTGCCATACAAGATTATATGATTGAGTCTGAAAAGAAAGTAGTTGCAGAATTAGTTAAGAATAAAAAACTGGGACAGGATGCTTATCTGTTGAAAGATGGTTCTCTTGAATACAAAGTAATGAGGTCCGGCCGTGAAGATTTGAGGACGTTACAAAAGATCAAACATAATTATAGGTGGGTAATTGGCGTTTCCAAATCTTTTAACCCCGAAAGCTGCCTTGATCATACGGGAAAACCAAATTCCAATTACATTGCAGATCTCCCAGTATTTCATAGAACTCCCGTAGCACGATATGAAAACATTCATTTAGGCAATGTTCAATTTGGTGTTTGGTATATTCGTTTACGAGATAAGTTCAGAACACAAACACCTTTTGACGGAGTGGTTAAAGTTGAAAAAATAATGATGGATGAAGAAATCGATAATGGCATTGATAGTGATGTTATCGACTTGATTTCTGCTAACATTATCAACGAGCGCAACCCCACCTGCTATGGTACGGATCGTCGTTGGGCAAATCACTTGTACCCTGTATTTTTGACCGAGTCTTATGTTAAAAGCAAATATATCAGCACAGAAATGTTCTTACATCTGTTTTGAGAAGGATAAATTAAAATGGCTAATACGATTATAGGTCGTGTGTTGGCGACAGAAAAGAATCCAACAACAATTGATGATTTTACATTTTGGACGGATCCCGAACTTATCTTAAATCCGTTTGACATCGTAAAAGTGCAGCACGTTAACAATTCATTTTCCTACGGCGTTATTGAAGATATTGCACATATCACCGATGCCGCAAGCTTCCTTACCAATTTCATTTCAAGCGATTTTGGTGATGTAAATGCCGAAGAAAACACACTGCGTATAGGAATGAATTATGTTACAGCCAAAGTTGTGTGCAATACCGAAAATATCTATATTCCTCTCCAAAGCAATGCAAAAGTAATGCTCGCAACCGCCGAAGAAATTAACTACGCTCTTGGACTTAATGATATTCGCAATCCTCTTGTATGCGGTTATCTCGAAATGTACGAGGGTACTAAGGGATGTGAAAAAGTTACACTCCCCGTAAACCTCAACTCAAAATTCATTATTGGCCCCGAAGGTGCGCATTTGAACATTTCAGGTATCTCCGGTCTTGCTTCTAAAACTTCTTATGCGATGTTCCTTTTGAAGGCTATACAAGATAGCTATATGAAGAAAGATCCGCAGAACGAGGATGAGGATAGTGTTGCATTTGTACTATTTAATGTCAAAGGCAAAGATTTGCTTGCCATCGATCAGTTAAACGACTTCTCTGATGAGCGTAATTCTGAGCAAGCACGAAAGGATACTTTTGCAAAATACGAGAAATTGGGATTGGCTGCTGAACCTTTCAAAAATGTTCAGTATTACTATCCTTATTCCATCCCCAAGACACGCCATTGGAACACTTATATGACTCCCGAAGAAGTTGCAGACAACATCAAAAGGAAAAAAGCCAAGAAATTCAAATACATCTATAAATACGACAAAGAGAATCTTGACTTAATGTTTGCTAACATTGATGACTCCACTCAAACAATGGAATCTATCATCAGCTATATTATGTCGGGACAAGGTAAATTCAATCAAGTTAGCGATTGGCAGGAGTTCCTTGAGGCTGTAAAGGAAAAGTGTTCCGCAGAAACATCCGGAAAAGACAAAGAAATTCCTGTAGCGAGCTGGAGAAAATTCTATCGTATCATCAATAAGAGCATTACTGATAATAAGATCTTCGCAAGAGATATTCGTGAAGATGAAGGTGAAACCCGTATTGGTGATGCCCTTAAATATATCAAGAAAAACGAAGTACACGTTATTGATATTGCTAAGCTTTCCGAAGATAAGCAGGCGTATGTATTCGGCGATGCAATACGTACAATCTACGATTTACAGTTAGGTCAGTATGCCGGAGAAGAAGGCGTAAATCCGCCTTCAAGGATTGTAATTTTTATTGACGAGTTGAACAAGTATGCTTCTAAGGAAACGCCTAAGAACTCTCCCATTCTTCGTCAAGTGCTTGATGTTGCAGAACGTGGACGTTCTCTTGGTGTAGTACTCTTTGCCGCAGAGCAGTTCAGAAGTGCAATTCATGATAGAGTGACTGGTAACTGTTCTACCCACGCATATGGACGTACAAACTCTATTGAAGTCACTAAGAGCGACTATAAAAGTATTCCGTCCGTTTATAAGACTATGATGACTCGTCTGAAACAAGGCGAATACATTATTCAAAATCCGATTTTCCGTTCATTGCTTAATATCAAGTTCCCAAAACCGATTTATAAGCAATTTAAGTAAGGAGATAGTTATGGCGACAGTAGGAAAAAATATACTTGATAACCTTACGACGGGTATGTACTCGGATTCAAAGGTTATCTACAGAGAATATATACAAAACGCTTGCGACCAAATAGATCTTGCTATACGTTTAGGGATTATTTCTTCTGACGAGGGAGAAGTAGAAATCAATACTGATAGCAAGAAACGTTACATAAGCATCAGAGATAATGCTACCGGCGTTAAAGCGAGTGACTTTATCGAAGATGTTGGCGATATTGCTAACAGTAATAAAGAAATTGGTAAAAACAAAGGTTTTCGTGGTATCGGTCGTCTTTGTGGTCTGGCATATTGTAAAACATTAAAATTCTCAACAAGCTATCTTGATGAAAGCACAAAGTCCATTATGACTTGTGATGCACAGAAGATGCGAGCAATGCTTGT
>JAFSCM010000070.1 GCA_017436765.1 Oscillospiraceae bacterium | reverse complement strand
AGATAAGAAAAAATATTACAGCCGAAAAGAACAGTCTGAGAAAAACAGGCAGCCAGCAGAGCATCCTGTCCGTCACAATGCAGATGGACAGCCCCGAAACTGCAGCCGCTGCACAGGGAAGCAGAAAAATCCCTGTTAAAGAAAAATTTATATTCAGTTTTTTTATGCTTTTTGCACTGAGTATAAATATTATTGTGTAAAAAATACTGCCTGATACAGCAAAAGCTTTAATATTTATGCCCGGAACTGCGCACAGGACATAATTGACTATGCATCTTACGGCAGATGCCTTTACAAGTATTGAGAACACCGTATCGGATTTTCCTGCTGCGTAGAGAACGGAGTTAAACACCGAAACAAAACAGCAGAACACACCCGAAGACAAGAGTATGGCCAGCAGCCGGGCAGCAACCTGTGTCTGGGCCCCGTTCATGCCGAAGAGAAAAGACAGTATATCGCACCTGAAGATAAATATATACACCATGGCAGGAAGACTGACAGCCGCTGTGAAGGAAAACACCTTTTCAAGCTGTTTTTGGGCAGCCGCCATATCCCCCGACGAAAACAGTCTGCTTACAACAGGCAGGGTTGCCGACCCTGCAGAGCTCATCACCGCAGGAAACAGGTTAAAGACGGTGAGCACCATACCCTGATATATCCCCAGCAGATACATGGACATATCCTGTGCATTTTTAAAGGATGCTCCTCCGAAACTTTCCACTATCTGTCTGTAAGGTATTTTATCTATACGCGGCAGGCATACGGCCGTATCAAAAAAATTTGCCACTGATATTACAAGTGCGGAAACCGCTATTGGAAAGGATATGCGGTACAGCTGTGAGGCTGTGACGGAAGGTGTGCGTTTTTTTCTGCCCTTTGCTTTAATATTCCCCTGTGGCCTGACCGCAGTTATCTTCAATGCCGCAAGCAGATATATACAGCAGATAAACCCGGCTGCCGTGACGGTGAAAAGCACTGCCGCAACCGCCGTATCCTTATCTGCAGGTTTTACAATACTGTTTATATACCATACCGCAGCAAGTCCTGCACAGGTTTTGAACACCGATTCAATAACATTGGCAACAGCTGTGGGCAGCATATTCATTCTGCCCTGGGTAATGCCCTTGCAGATATTTTCCGATACTGCAAAAAGAATATTCGGTGCAAGGATTATACTGCCTGCAAAAAACAGCATTTCCCCCTGCCTTTTGGAATAGAAATATCCGAACACCACAAATGCTGCGGCTGCTGCGGCTGCAGCTGCAATATACAGTTTCATTGCAGTTCTCCGCAGGTGAACAAGCGCCGTTTCATCTTTTCCGCTGTAAAGCTTTGCCGAAAAATGTGATATGCAGGGCACTATGCCTGCTGTTGCAAAGGAAAAAAAGGGCATAAACAGGCTGAACACCGCACTGTATCTGCCCATCTGTGCCGCCCCGAGCATACGGGTTAAAGGTATTCTGTAAAAAGCACTGAGCAGCTTTACAATAAATCCCGACACAACCAGCACCGCACCTGCTTTTATCAGAGAATTTTCTTTTTTCATACTGTCCCGCCTCTGCATATAAATAGTTACTGTTTAATTTATATCTTTTGCGGACAGAATTTATTCATTTAAAAAACAGCAGTTTTGCAGAAATATTCCCTGCAGAACTGCTGTATGTATTTTATTGTCTGATTTTTATACGCCTTCAAGATTAAATGGAGGTATAAAGCTTTCGCTGGCGGACTCCCCCTCCTGCACAAATCCGTTTTCCAGCCCCAGCTCCACCGCAAAATCTATAACATCATCATATTCCTGCTGTGTGAGCCTGCGGTTGATTTCAGGGTATTTTTCAAGGTCTGTACAGGGGGTGTACTGGCTCATAATGCTGATGAAGATATCATCGCCATAGGTTGTGTAAAGATACTCTATAATCTTTTTTGCTTCACCTGCATATCCCGGCAGGACAAGCACACGGACAATTGTACCCTTCTGTATTATTCCGTCATGGTCAAAAACACAGGGACCTGTCTGTTTTACCATTGTGTCAATTGCGTTTTTTACCACCTGAGGATAATCTGCACAGAAGGAATATCTCTGTGCTGTGTCAGAAGATATATATTTGAAGTCGGGCAGATACACATCCACAACGCCTTCAAGGCTTTCTATATTTTCTGTCTTTTCATATCCGCTTGTGTTGTAGACAACAGGTATGGATAAGCCGTTTTCCCTTGCAAGTTTCACCGCATCGGTTATCTGCGGTGCGTAGTGTGTAGGTGTTACAAGGTTTATGTTATGGGCATTTTTTTGCTGCAGTTCAAGGAATATTTCTGCAAGGCGCTCAATGGTTATCTCTTTGCCGAAACCCTCGTGGGAAATATCCTGATTCTGACAGTATACACAGCCCATATTGCAGCCTGAAAAGAACACTGTACCACTGCCGTTTTCCGCAGAAATGCAGGGTTCCTCCCAGTGGTGCAGGGCCGCACGGGATATCTTCAATGTATTTGTCATCCTGCAGTAACCAACTGCTTTGTCACGGTCGGTATTGCAGTTTCTGGGGCATAGATTGCAAAGCATAGTTCACCTGTGTATGATATAAATTTCATTGAATTATATTAACACAGATTATATATTTTTACAACAAACATCCCTTCAGTGTGTTCCGCACAGGGAAAATATCGCCTGCAAGGTGGGATTGTTTTTGCAGCTGACTGATTCAGATTGCCCTGCCGAACACAATTTTTTCAGTTTTCATACAAGGGTACTTCCGGTCCGGAAATCAGATTTTTTACATCTTCAAAAAGTTCCGCAATTTTGAATCTCGCTGTTATCCTGTCGGTTTTTATATAGCTGTCGCTGTTTTCCAGTGCAATATCTCCGCAGCTCTGGCTGCAGAGAGCAGGATATATAACACACCACCAGTTTTTTCCCTGCGCTTTGCCAAGGCGCACTGTAAGGGCGGTATATTCCCCCTGCGGCAGTGCAAAGCCATCGTACTGGCGGGTGTCAAAATAAAAGCTTTCCACCGAACATTCTGCGGTATATCCTGCGTTTTTTTCGCAGAGAAAACGGTTTACCCTGTCTTCTATCGGCTGTATGTTATGGCATATTTTTTCCGTTGCCGCTTCAAAATCTGTTTCCTGCGGGAAAACAAGCTGTTCCGCATTTAATATTTCATCCCGCACCATCAGCTTTATCTGCCTGTCGTATGCACTGTCGCTGTTGGCTATAATGTGCAGCCTCAGTGTACTGTCCCGTATATCTGAAGCGGCTTTTACGCTCTGGGTGCAGAATGAAAGGACAACAGTGAAAACAAGGCCTGCAAGTATGGATATTTCTTTTTTATTCATAATAAAACCCTCTGGAAAATTTTTCTTATTTATTATGAACAGCTTTTACCCCTTTAATCAGAAACAGGTTTTGTCATCATTGCAATTTGACTGCAGATTAAGTATAATTAGAACACAATCCATCTCTGAATATATATTTATAATAAAGGATTATCTATGATTAAAAAGTTCAGTTACAATGCATTTTATGCTGTTTTCGCCGTATTTTCGGTGTGGATATTTGCTGCAGGATTTCTGAATGCTGACGGCAATTTTATCCCGAATCTCTTTCTTGTGCTTATCGGATGTCTTGTGCTGGGTGCAGTATCCTTTGCGCTTGTAAAGCTGCCCGAAATACCGCTGAAAGCATACAAAATTGTCATACCTGTTATTTTTGCAGTATATATGCTGTGTCTTACCCTTTTCGGCATAACCACAATGACAGTGCCTATAAGCGACCTTGAGGTGCTGGTGAAGGCGGCAGACTACTGGCTTAACAACGGCGATATACTTAAATACAGCTCATATTTTACCGTCTGCAGAAATACCCTGGGCAACGCAATATTCATTTATCTTATGTTTATCCCCATACATATACTGGGCATTGACACATTCAGCAACACTGCAGAAAGCTGGGGCATTGCGGTGAACTGTCTTATGATTGTTCTCTGCGTGTTCTTCCTTTACAGAATTGCGGTAAAGACAATAAAAAACCGCAACTTCCACATTCTTTTCCTGCTTGTGTGCTGTGTGTATATCCCTTTCTATCTGTGGGCACACAGATATTATTCCGACACCCTGTCCCTGCCTTTCCTGTCCGCAGCAATCTGGCTTTATCTGAAATGCCGTGAAAACAGCGGAAGAAAACAGGTTATATACGCCGTACTTTGCGGTGTATGTCTGTGGATCGGCTATTTTATCAGAGGCAGCCTTGTTATCGCCCTTGTTGCCGTTGTTATTTTCTCTGCTTTCAGCGACAGAAAGGATTTTATAAAGCGCGGTCTCTGCGTACTTATCGCATTTATAATAACTATGGCAGGCTGGAACTGGTATGTAAACCACAACAGCTGGATAGATTATTCAGACACACAGGAACACGAATATCCCCTTACAATGTGGCTTATGTACGGTGCACATGACGAAGGCAACTACTGGGATGATGATGTAAACTATCTGCAGAGTCTGCCTGCAGACCAAAGGCCTGATGCCGCAATGGAAAAGCTGAAGGAATACTATTCCCGATACAATCTGAAAAGCTACCTTGAGTTTCTTAACCTTAAATACGGCATAACCTACGGCAACGGTATGTTTGATGCAGAACTGTATCTGAACAGCCAGAGGAACTATAATTTCACCCACCATATTCTCATTGAGGGCAGACCGTATTTTGCACCTTTCCGCTATCTGTCAAATGCGGTCCATTTCACAGTATTTATCCTTGCGGTGATAAGCGCATTTGTAAACTGGCGCAGAAAAGAGTGGAACGCCACTATGCTTATGCAGATAACCATGCTTGGCAATATAATCTTCTACTCCTTCTGGGAGACCAAGGCACGATATGCCTTTGGCATAACACCGCTGCTGTTATTCCTTTGCATTTTCACCCTGTATGAGCTTGCAAAGGCTGCAGATAAAAAATTGTTCAGAAAATAGCACAGAAAAAGCTCCCTTGTTAAGCGACCTCCCAACAAGAAAACATAAACTTGATTTCATACACAAAAAGGTTGCTGCTGTGTTATCGGCTCTTGCATTACACAAAGTAGTGCTGCGTGCCTCTGCCTTGCAGCAGCACTTTTTCTGTAAAAACAGGCAAAAATGTATCCGCCATATCGCATTACTGCGATATGGCGGATATTTATGTTTTCTTATCGGGATGCCGCTTTCAGGGAGCTTTTTATTTGCAGATTTATTATTCCTTTACTTCGTATCCGCAATATTCTATTGCGGCTTTTGCAAGCTCTGTTGTGGCATCCACAAAGTTGTTCCTGAGTCCCAATGCCTGTACCGCAACAGGAAGCTCTGTACAGCCAAGGATAAAATAGCCTGCACCGCGGTTTTGCATATCCCGCAGCAATTCATTGAACGGAGTAGGGTCTGTTGGCATTCTGCCTGCTTTTACACCGTCGTAGATAACGCTCATAAGGTATCTGCGCTGTTCTTCATCAGGGAGAACCACATCCACCCCTTCATCACTGAACGCACGGGAATACACCCCTGCATCAAGGGTACCTGTTGTTGCAAGTATACCCGCTTTCTGCCCCGGGTAACGCTGCTTTGCAACACGGACAGCCTGACCTATCATACTGAGGAAAGGCACCTTTGTCTGAATCTGTAAACTCTGGAGAAAGTAGTGCGCTGTGTTGCAGGGCATAATGATGCAGTCTGCCCCCATTTTTTCCAGGTTTTTGGCAGACTCTATAAGCTGTGGCAGCGGGCTTTCTCCGCCGTGGAGAATTGCACCAGTGCGGTCCTTTATCTGTGCGTTGTTGTCTATAAATATGCGGATATGGTCATTGTCGCAGTCTGCCTTTGTCATTGTTACAATCTTTGTAAAAAGGTCTGCTGTTGCAAGAGGGCCCATACCGCCCAGTATACCAAGTGTTTTTTTCATAGCTTCTGTCCTGTGGTGTGATGTATTTTTCTTATATCGTTTGGGCTATATACGGTTATATCTACCCGGTCAATAATATTAAATGCAAAAAGGGCAGCTTTGTCAAGTGACATACAGTTTTATCCCGGCAGCTTTTACAACTATTACAGTTTTGTAATATTCTGTTCACTTATTTTTTCTCTGTTTATGTTAAAATTTTCAGGTAAAAGGAGCTGACTCAATGAAAAAACTACTTGCTTTGATACTGGCTTTAAGCCTTGCAGGATGTTCTGCATCACAGCCTGCAGACAAAACAGACAACAGTATATACGAAAACCCGCCCACCAACAGTGTATATAAATCGCTGAACAACCGCATTTCCGCCACCAAGGCAGGCGACGGCTGTGCATACACAATAATACGGCACAGCGATACCTTAGAAATAGGTATTATAGATATTGAAACCGCCACAATGAAGCCCTTCAGCGAAGAAACTGCTGTGGAAAAGGTTGGCCTTGCCCCACAGCTGTTTTTTACCGACGGATATCTGTATCTTGTTCAGAACGACAGCATCCACTCCTATTCGGGAAAGATGTACCAGATATGGTATCAGTTTTCTCCCGAAGGGAAACTGCTTAACAGTGTAACCATCCCTGACTATATTATGGGAATAGGCACCGATTTTGTAAGTGACGGGGAAAAAATCTATTTCACCGGCAAAGATATGGAAGAAAATGAGGGCATTATCTCCATAGACCATAAAACCATGACAGTTGAAAACTTTTACGACTATGATGACAGCAATGATTATATGCTTATGGGGGCCAGCAATGATAAATTTGTAATTAAGGAGATTGTCGTATCAAAAGCAGAGGACGGCGTTCTGTGGCAGAAAAGCAACTATTTTCTGTTTGACCCCTCTACCAAGGAAAGTGAGTACATTATCGAACAATCCGATTATCTGCGTGAGATGTTCGGTGATAATTACATCACCTGCCCTGCTGACGGCGGCACAGAAGTTTACAATATAACCGATGGAAAAAGCACTGTTATTCCTTTGCCTCAGGCTGAAAAAGGCTTTGTTAACTTTGGCACTGAACTGCTGCTGGCACAGAACCATTTTATTCCGAAGTATTTTGATATTGAAAACAGAGAAAGTGAAATTTACTACATCTGCAATACACAGACAGGCAGCTATCTGGAGGTTGACGGCAGCACAGCAATAAAGGGTATTCTGCCAAAAATAACCGCCTGCGTTGACGGATATTATCTTACCGAAACCCCCGGTGATACGATAACTGTACCAAACGGCAAAGAGGTTGTGGATTTTACTTACAGCTGGATTAAGGTATCCGACCTGCTGGGCGGCAAGCAGAATTATACCGAAATAACAAAAGAGTTTGAATACCATTGATTTATGATAAAATCCATTCTGTATATTTCAGAATGGATTTTGTTTTTACATCAGAAAAGGGAGAGTCAAAACTCTCCCTTTTAAGTTTACAGATAAATTATCTGTCTTTGTACATTTTGTCGTAGTAGTTCTGGTATTCGCCGCTGATGATTTCTTCCCACCATTCCTTGTTGTCCAGATACCACTGAATTGTCTTTTTGATACCGTCCTTGAACATTGTTTCAGGCAGCCAGCCAAGTTCGTTGTGAATCTTTGTAGGGTCGATTGCATAGCGCATATCGTGGCCTTTTCTGTCTGTTACATATGTGATAAGTTCTTCGCCTTTGCCAAGTTCCTTGCAGATGATTTTAACGATATCGATGTTTCTCATTTCGTTGTGGCCGCCGATGTTGTAAACTTCGCCAACCTTGCCTTTGTGGATAATGAGGTCAATAGCTTTGCAGTGGTCTTCAACATAGAGCCAGTCACGCACATTGATGCCTTCGCCGTATACAGGCAGCGGTTTGTCATTGAGTGCGTTTGCAATCATAAGAGGAATAAGTTTTTCAGGGAAGTGGTATGGGCCGTAGTTGTTGGAACAGCGGCTGATTGTCACAGGCAGGCCGTATGTTCTGTGGTAAGCCATAACCAGCAGGTCTGCTGCTGCTTTGGATGAAGAATACGGGCTGGATGTGTGGATTGGTGTTTCTTCTGTAAAGAACAGGTCAGGACGGTCAAGCGGAAGGTCGCCGTAAACTTCGTCTGTGGATACCTGGTGGTATCTCTGGATACCGTATTTGCGGCAAGCGTCCATAAGCACTGCTGTGCCTTCGATATTAGTTTTAAGGAAGATACCCGGGTCTTCGATGGAGCGGTCAACATGGCTTTCTGCTGCAAAGTTAACAACGATATCCGGATGTTCTTCTTCAAAGAGTTTGTAAACTGCTTCTCTGTCGCAGATATCTGCTTTTACAAAGCGGAAGTTAGGGTTGTCCATTACACCTTTAAGTGTGGAAAGGTTGCCTGCATATGTGAGTTTATCCAGACATACAATTCTGTATTCAGGATATTTTCTGAGCATATGGAAAACAAAGTTTGAACCGATAAAGCCGGCACCGCCTGTTACGATAATTGTCATATATCTTTTCTCCGTTTAATTAATTATTTCTGATTTTCAAAATATGCTTTAAGTGCGTCTTTCCAGTGGCGCATATTGTCGCCCACTGTTGCCTGAAGCATCATATTTTCAAGGCTGGAATATGCAGGGCGTTTTGCCGGACGCGGAAATTCTTCTGTTGTGCAAGGGGAAACTATTGCGTCAATGCCTGCGCATGCCATAATTTCCTTTGCAAATTCATACCAGGAACATTCGCCTTTGCCTGTACAGTGGTAAACACCGTATTCACAGGTTGGTGCGATGGAAAGAATATGGTGGGAAAGGTCTGCTGCATTTGTAGGGTTGCCGCGCTGGTCATCAACAACGCTGAGAGAGCCCCTTTCCTTGCCAAGACGAACCATTGTCTTTACAAAGTTGTTGCCTTCATAGCCGTAAAGCCATGCTGTTCTCACAATAAAGAATTTGGAACAGAACTGTTCAACAAACTTTTCGCCTGCCAGCTTTGTTTTGCCGTATACGGATTTTGGAGCAACAGGGTCATATTCACAGAAAGGTGTTGTGCCTTCGCCGCTGAAAACATAGTCTGTGGAAACATGCACAAGTTTTGCACCTACAAGTTCGCAGGCACGGGCAAGGTTTCTTGCGCCCATTGCGTTTACCTTAAATGCGTCCAGCTGGTTTGTTTCGCAGCCGTCAACATTTGTGTATGCTGCACAGTTGATACAGATGTCAGGCATATGTTCGATAAAATATGCTCTGCATGCGTTGTTGTCTGTTATATCAAGGTCTTCAACATCACATTTGAGAATCTGTGGATGAAGCATTTCGCTTGGGAGCGGACCGATTTCGCTGTAACCGCGTTCAAGGTCTGTAATAATCTGTTTTGCCAGCATACCGTTGCTGCCTGTAATAAGAATTCTCATAAATTACCTCGCATATATATTTTGTATTAAGTATGGCCTTTTTGCTGATTAATACATAAATTTATTGTCCGCAACCTTTTTAAGATGTGCACCGTATGGGCTCTTGCCGTATTTTTCAGCAGATTCAAGAAGTTTTTCCTTGCTTATCCAGCCGTTGCGGTATGCGATTTCTTCCAGTGCGGAAACTTTGATGCCCTGGCGTTTTTCTACCATCTGTACAAAGTTTGCAGCTTCAACAAGGCTGTCCATTGTGCCTGTGTCAAGCCATGCAAAACCGCGGCCGAGAAGTTTTACATCCAGAAGGCCTCTCTGGAGGTACTGGTCGTTGAGGGTTGTGATTTCCAGCTCACCGCGTGCGGAAGGTTTAACCTTTTTGGCTTCTGAAACAACCTCTTTGTTGTAGAAGTAAAGGCCTGTGATTGCATAGTTGCTCTTTGGCTGTGCAGGTTTTTCTTCAACAGAAATAACCTTGCCGTTTTCATCAAATTCCACGATGCCGAAACGTTCAGGGTCTTCTACATAGTAGCCGAACACTGTTGCTCTGCCGTTTTCTGCATTCTGTGCTGCTTCGCGGAGAATTTTGCCGAAACCGTTGCCGTAGAAGATATTGTCGCCGAGAACCATAGCGCAGGCTTCGTCGCCGATAAAATCTTCGCCGATAAGAAATGCCTGTGCAAGTCCGTCAGGAGACGGCTGAACCTTGTAGGACAGCTTGATACCGAACTGGCTGCCGTCGCCAAGGAGGTTTTCAAATCTTGGTGTATCTTCCGGTGTGGATATAATGAGAATATCCTTGATGCCCGCAAGCATAAGTGTGGAAATTGGGTAGTAAATCATCGGTTTGTCATAAACCGGCAGAAGCTGCTTTGATGTTACCATTGTAAGCGGATAAAGACGTGTGCCTGCACCGCCTGCTAAAACTATACCTTTCATAATTACACTCCTTTAAGGGTTACAATTTATATCCCCATTTTTTCATATAAATAAACATTGACCTGAGCTGCAGCATAAATGGCTTAAAGCTTTTTGCTGTTTCCCGATGCCACAGATGTACCACCGTAGCATCAGGGTTATAGTATGCCTTGCCGTATTTTTTAGCCTCCATTGTTATGTCGGCATCCTCAAAATAGAGGAAATACTGCGGGTCAAAACCTTTTATCTTCCTGAACACATCTGTTCTCAGCACCGAGAAACAGCCTGTGCAGAATTCTGTTTCAAAACTTTTGCTGTGGTCCTGTTCCATTGCAAGATATTTTTCTTCTATCTTTCTGAAAGGACCTTTGTGTATTCTGCGTGCCAGCAAAGCAGAGAGTGTGGGGCGGCGTTTTGCCAGATACTGTATGCTGCCGTCAGGATTCAGCACCTTGGGACAGCAGATGGAACATTCCGGATGGCTGTCCATAAACCTGCACATCTCTGTGATTGTATCTTTATTGATAAGTATATCCGGGTTGATGATAAAATGATATTTTGATTTTATTTTATCCAGCACCTGATTGTGTCCTTTGCCGAAACCCACATTTTCAGACAGCATAATATATTCCGGCTTGTCAAAGGCATTTTTTATCTTTTC
Source organism: Oscillospiraceae bacterium (assembly GCA_017436765.1). GTDB lineage: Bacteria > Bacillota > Clostridia > Oscillospirales > Ruminococcaceae > RGIG3102. The sequence goes on along the minus strand of JAFSCM010000070.1, from coordinate 375 downwards.
ACCGATTTTTTCCGGACTGGCATTATCTATCACATACAGGCTGAAATCCAGATTTTCCGTGTGCTTCAGCACGGTTTCCACCGTTTTGTATGCATCTTCGGGGCTGTTGTACACCACTATGGATGCGGATATATTATAATTTTGCATACTTCTCCAATTTTGAATATATATTATCTATTATATTTTACTATTTTTTCGTTGATATATCAATAGTAACGGCAAAAAATCCACCTGTGATACAGGTGGATTTTTAAGTTTGCATTTAATTCGCTGAAATATTCAGATTCTGACTGTGTGTCATTATGAATTTATCTTGCCATACCGTACCAGCCGATACCTTCATAAACCCAGCCTACACTTACAAGGAAGTCACGT
>JAFSCM010000069.1 GCA_017436765.1 Oscillospiraceae bacterium | reverse complement strand
GGGAACATTTTGCCAGCTGAAGTGCGCCGTCTTCTTCACAGGGTATTCCGAGAATATCTGCCGAACGGGTGATAATGCGTGCCAGTTCTTCGTGGGTATACATTTCAAGCTTAAGTATAACGCCGAAACGGTCACGGAGAGGGCTGGAAAGCTGGCCTGCTCTTGTGGTTGCCCCGATAAGTGTAAATTTCGGAAGGTTTATTCTTATGGACTGTGCCGACGGACCTTTGCCTATGATGATATCCAGAGCATAGTCTTCAAGTGCGGGATAGAGCACCTCTTCAATCTGACGGGAAAGGCGGTGAATTTCGTCGATGAAAAGCACATCGCCCTCTTCAAGATTGGTAAGCAGCGCTGCCAGGTCACCCGGCTTTTCTATTGCCGGACCTGAAGTAATGCGGATATTTACCCCCATTTCGTTGGCGATAATGCCTGCAAGGGTGGTTTTGCCAAGGCCCGGAGGGCCGTAAAGCAGCAGATGGTCCAAAGCTTCGCCGCGCATCTTTGCCGCCTCAAGATATATGCTGAGATTTTCCTTGATTTTTTCCTGACCTACATAGTCACACAGCCTCCGCGGACGGAGATTGCTTTCGCTGTCAAAATCTTCGGCGTGTTCTATGGGACTTATAAGTCTTTCGTGGTCTGTGAAACCGATTTCATTTGCCATTAAATCTTACCTCCCGCTATCAGTCTGAGTGCCTGTTTTATAAGTGTCTGAACATCAGCGTTTGTATCCAGTTTTGCAACTGCCGCTGCAGCCTGACTCTGTGTATAGCCAAGTGCCACAAGGGCGCTGATTGCCTGGCTTACATTGCCTGTTGCAGAAACTGCTGCGGAAACATCCTCGATTGTAACACCGCCCAGTGTTGTATCTGTGAATTTACCTTTTAATTCCAGTACAATGCGCTGTGCAAGTTTAGGTCCAACGCCCTGTGCTGCCGTAAATGCCTTGTAGTCTCCGCCTGAAACCGCAAGTGCCACACGGTCAGGTGTGAGGGCTGAAAGGATTGCCAGACCCGCTTTTGGTCCAACGCCGCTTACTGTGGTGAGAATTTTAAAAGCGCGCTGTTCTTCCCTTGTGGCAAAGCCGTAAAGATCAAGGGCGTCTTCCTTTACGTTGAGATATGTGTAAAGGGTGGTTTCCTCGCCGATTGGAGCGATTGCACTCTGGGCTGTCTGCGGTACAGAAACGAGAAAGCCTACGCCGCCGCAGCTGATTACAACCTCGTCCAGAGATTTTTCTATTACCTTGCCTGTAAGTGAATGTATCATAGTATTTACCTTTGGTTTGTAAGTTTTGTCTTTTTAATATTCCTGCATAATCTGCACATACGCCTTTATTTCCCCAGATTTCTCAGCTTTGAGCGGCAGGAATGACAGTGACAGATTGCCACCGCCAGTGCATCGGCCGTATCATCAGGCTTCGGAACCTTTTCGAGACGGAGAAGAAGCCTTGTCATCTCCATAACCTGTTTTTTTACAGCCTTGCCGTAGCCTGCAACCGACTGCTTTATCTGCAGAGGTGTATATTCAAAAACAGGGATATTGTTGTTTTTTGCACAGAGGAGAATCACCCCTCTTGCCATGGCAACCTGAATTACAGTCTTCTGGTTTGTGGTAAAAAACAGCTGCTCAATGGCGATTGCCTGTGGGTTTGCCCTTTTTATCACAGCGTCAAGGCCTTCGTAAACCTCTTTGAGTCTGTCTTCAAAAGGCGTATGCGCCTGTGTGGTGACTGCGCCGAATTCCACAGGGTAAAATTTGTTGTTTATATATTCCACTGTTCCGTAGCCTACTATTGCATAGCCCGGATCGATACCCAAAACGCGCATACTTCCCCCATTATTACATAATTTAACATCTTATTTTAACACGAAAATCGCAATATGTAAATTATATATTTATAAGTAATACAACAATTTACAAAAAATACATCTTTGGCACAAAGTATGGTATCACATATATAAAATCTCTCTTTTGCACAAATAAAACGCAAAAAATTCTACATAACAATTATTTTTCTCTTGATAATACAGCATATTTATAGTATTATAAAATGTGGCAAATATGTGTTTAATACAATTTTTCTATATTCAAAAATTTAACGGAGGAACAAATGAGAGTTGAAAATTTAAGAAATATCGCTATCATCGCTCACGTTGACCACGGTAAGACAACTTTGGTTGACGGTATGCTGAAACAGAGCGGTACTTTCAGAGAAAACCAGGTTGTTAACGACAGAGTTATGGACTCAGGCGATATCGAAAGAGAACGCGGTATTACAATTCTGGCTAAAAATGCTTCTTACACATACAACGGTGTAAAGGTAAACATTGTTGACACCCCTGGCCACGCTGACTTCGGCGGCGAGGTTGAACGCGTGCTCAAGATGGTTGACGGCGTTCTGCTGCTGGTTGATGCTGCTGAAGGCCCTATGCCTCAGACACGCTTTGTTCTGGAAAAAGCACTCAAACAGGATCTCTCCATTGTTATCATTGTAAATAAAATTGACCGTCCTGATGCAAGAATCAAGGAAATCATCGATGAAATCCTGCTTCTTCTCATGGACCTTGGCGCTTCCGATGAACAGCTTGACAGCCCAATGCTCTTCTGTTCAGGCCGTGAAGGCATTGCAAACTACTCTCCTGATGTAAAAGGCACAGACTTCAAACCTATCTTTGAAACAGTGCTTGAATATGTAAAAGCACCTGAAGTTGAACCTGATGCTCCATTCTCCATGCTGGTTTCCAACATCGACTACAACAGCTTTGTGGGCAGAACAGCTATCGGCAGAATTGAACGCGGCACAGTAAAGGTAGGCCAGGATGTAACAGTTTGCGACTGGCACGATGAAACACTTAAAAAGCGCGGCAGAATCACAGCTCTCTACACCTTTGAAGGTACAGGCAGAAAGAGCGTTGAATCCGCTTCCGCAGGCGATATCGTTATCGTTAGCGGCCTTGAAGATGTAACAATCGGCAATACAATCTGCGACAGTGCAAATGTACAGCCGCTTCCATTCGTTGCAATTGACGAACCTACAGTTGAAATGACATTTGCTGTTAACGACTCTCCTTTTGCAGGCAGAGAAGGCAAATTTGTTACAAGCCGTCAGATCAGAGACCGTCTCCACAAGGAACTGCTCAAGGACGTTGCCCTTAAAGTTGAAGACTCCACATCCAGCGAAAGCTTCAAGGTTATGGGCCGTGGCGAAATGCACCTTTCCATCCTTATCGAAAACATGAGAAGAGAAGGTTTTGAATTCCAGGTATCTCCTCCTAAAGTTCTTCTCAAGGAAGAAGACGGCGTTCTGCTTGAACCATATGAACACGTTGTTATCGATGTACCTACAGAGTTCCAGGGCAGCGTTATCGAAAAACTTTCTTCCAGAAAAGCTGAACTTGTACAGATGGCACCACAGGGTGAAACAAGAATGAGAGTTGAGTTCAAAATTCCATCCCGCGGTCTGTTCGGTTACAGAAGTGAATTCCTTACAGATACAAAGGGCGAAGGTATCCTGAACACAATCTTTGACGGCTACCACCCACACAAAGGTGACCTGCCGACAAGAAACACAGGTTCCCTTGTTTGCTTTGAAACAGGCGAATCCATCACATACGGTCTTTACAATGCACAGGAACGCGGTCAGCTGTTTATCGGTGCAGGCGAGCCTGTATACGCAGGTATGGTTGTTGGTGTAAGCCCTAAAAACGAAGACCTTGTTGTTAATGTATGCAAGAGAAAACAGCTTACAAATATGCGTGCAAGCGGTTCTGACGATGCACTGAGACTTATCCCACACAAAAAGATGAGCCTTGAAGAATGTATCGAATTCCTTGCTCCGGATGAACTTGTAGAAGTTACACCAAAATCTTTGAGAATCAGAAAAGCAATTCTTGACCATGCAGAAAGAGCAAGAATCATTTCCAGAGCCAAAAAAGGCAACTGATATGCAAAACTAAAAGCCACTCATTGCGAGTGGCTTTTTATTTGTCCGTTTTGATTTTGTATACACAGTAAAGATAAAAAATTATAACATAGACCGCTGTGCCGTAAACGGGAAAGTGTATATTAACCACTCCGAACGGGGCGGCATTGTTTTTTGACGGCAGATATTTTGCAAAATAGTCCCACACACTCCAGACCGTATAAAAAGCTATGGCAAAATATGCACCCCACACTTTGCCTTTGCACAGCACAACGCCTGCCAAAAGCATAACCGTCAGATTGAAAATCATCAGTGTATAGTCTGTAAAATACAGCACATTGTTTACCCACGCTGCCAGAATTATAAAAAGGCATACTGCCAGCGGAGTGAAATATATCAGATTTTTAAGTTTTTTCATATACTTACCTGTTTTATTTGTTTTCAGGTTTTGTTTTTACCGCTATCGCACAGTAGATATAGTAAATAATAAGAGGTATGCAGATTACTTCCAGCGGGAAATGTCTGCCGTAATTATTTATTCTGTGATATAAAATATCATAGATTATCCACCCCGCGCCATAGACTATTCCGAGATATGCTCCCCATACTTTACCCTTGCTCAAAACTATGCCAGCAATGACAAGTACAAGAATATTCGCCATTGTTACCGGTGCTGTAAAAAGCACAGTGATACCACCTGCAGCCAGCACAATTGCAAGGAAAAGTATTGCAGGCAGAAAATAAAGTATTCTCCATTTGCTTTTCTCCATATACTCATCCCCCTTTTGCAATATTGTACCATCCACAGTATATTGAAACAACAAAACCCCCAAAATTTTACAACTCCATAACAAAAAAGTCATTCTGAACATATTTGTCCGGAATGACTTTTGTTTTAATATTATTATTTCCGTTTAACCGGCAGTGTTACTGTAAATACAGAGCCTTTGCCAATTTCACTTTCCAGTTTTATTGTGCCGCCCATAGCTGTCACAATATGTTTTACTATGGAAAGCCCCAGGCCTGTACTGCTGATATTTTTATTTCTTGATTTATCCACCACATAAAAGCGCTGAAAGACTTTTTCCTGATGGTGCGGTGCAATGCCTATACCCGTATCTGCCACAGTGAAAACTGCATTTCTGCCGTCTTCGCTGTAACCCAGGGCCACATCCACACTGCCGCAAGGCTTGTTGTACTTGATGGCATTGGAGATAAGGTTGCGGCACAAATCGCCCATCTGCTTATAGTTGGCGGTAATGATTACATCTTCAGCTTTATACTTGAGTTCAAGCTGCTTGTCACCTATAACAGGCTGCAGGTCACGGACAATTTCGTCTGTAACGGCTTTAAGATTTATTTCAGCAACATCCTTTACACCGTTTTCCTCAAGGGCAGAAATCTGCATTATGTCTTCGATAAGAGTAAGCAGCTGCTGGGCATTCTTTTCGATTATCCCTGCAAAGCTGTTTATATCTTCCGCTTTTGCTATGCCGCTGGAAATCAGCTGACTGTAGCCGAGGATACTTGTCAGCGGTGTTTTAAGCTCGTGTGTTACATTGGCAGTGAACTGACGGCGCATATTCTGGCTTTCCACCTGCTGTGTTATATCGAGGAATATTATTATGGAACCTGTTATTTCGCCGTTCTGTATATTAGGGCTTATGGTGTACTGGTATGTGTACTTGCCGTGTGGCAGCACGCCGCTTGCCTTTTCTCCTGCAAGCACCATATCCAGCGCACTGTTGAGTTCTTCATCCTTTATCACCTCAAACAGTCTTGCACCGTCGGCTATGCCAAAAATATTTTTTGCCTGTCTGTTGTGCTGAACAACCATTTTTTTGCGGTCACAAACTATAATGCTTTCCGCCATATTTGAGAAGATGCTCTGCAGTTTATCCTTTTCTGCCGAGTTTTTCTGTCCCTGACGGATAAGGTCCGCCTTCTGTGTCTCTATCTTTTCGATAAACGGGGACAGTTCCTCAAAGCTTGTGTTATCCGCTGCATCAAAGTTGAAATTTTCTATGGTGTTTACGATTTTCTGTGTTGTTTTAACAGAAACGGCGTATATCATTACAAGAAGTGCTGCAAGAACAAGCACAATAACGGGAAGATTGGTGAGAATTGCATCGGTGAAAAAGGCACTGGATTTTACACCCACACGGACTATACCCATCCCGTCTACCAAAAGTGCATAGTAATAGTTGTTTGTTCTGTCAGTCTCGGAGTACCGTTTTCCGCTTCCTTTACCATTTTCAACCGCCTGCGCAATTTCATCTCTCTCAAGATGATTTTCCAGTGTCAGCTCATCATAAACGCTGTCATAAAGCACATCCCCGTCTGAATCTATAAGTGTTACACGGTTTTTAAAGCTGTCCTCAATATCCTTCAGGGCAGAAACGGGATTTTCAGGGTGATTCTGCAGAATCTCCTTTATAACATACACCTGGTTTTCCGCCTGTATGCTCATTGCCGATTCCATATATGAAGAATAGGTCATAAGACATACAACGGCAGTAAGCACAACTGCAACCGCACAGGATATTAAGTTGTTCTGAATAATCTTGTTTCTCATATCCTATTTTGTCACTTCTTCCATTTTATATCCTACACCGCGGATGGTAACAATGGAATCCCCCATACTGCCCAGCTTATGGCGCAGAGTTTTAATGTGCATATCAACTGTGCGGCTTTCCCCCACATAGCTTTCGCCCCATACTGCGTCCATAATATGTTCGCGGCTGAAAACCTTGTACGGATTTTCCATAAACAGTTTCAGCAGGTAATATTCCTTTAATGTAAAGTCTATCTGCCTGCCGCACACGGTTACAATATGTCTTTCCTTGTCCATAACAATCCCGCCGAATGTCAGCTTTTCCTGTACCTTTTCAGTTTTCTCACAACGGCGCAGCACAGCTTTTACACGGGAAACCATCTCCAGTATGCCAAAAGGCTTTCTGATATAGTCTTCCGCACCAAGGTCAAGTGCTTTCACTATATCAATTTCGCTGTTCTTTGCCGTGAGCATAATAACGGGAATATGGCACAGCTGTTTATCATTTTTCAGATTTTTCAGGATTGTTATGCCGTCTGTATCGGGCAGCATTATATCCAGCATCACAAGGTCAGGGCGGCCAGTTTTCAGCCTTTCTTCAAACTGACTGTAACAGCCGAAACCCTCTGCATCAAACCCCTGACTTGTCAGGGCATAGGTTATAAGATTATTTATATTTTCATCGTCTTCAATGCACCAGATTTTCAAAACTTGTACCTCACAAAATAACTTTCAAAAAGTTCTTTATTATTCAGTATACATCATATTTTCCTTTTTGTGTACCCCTGTTATTGAAAACACAACCCACTCTGCAATATTGGTTGTATGGTCACCTATTCGCTCAAAATATTTTGAAATACCGAGCAGGTTTACAAGTATATTGACATCTTCCTTTTCAGCTTTTATTCTTTCTATAATTTCCAGCTTTGCACTGTCATACAAATCATCAATCACATCATCAAAAGCAATAACCCGCTGTGCCTTTTCAATATCCTTTTCAACAAAGCTTTCCACAACATTATGCACCATCTTTATGGTAGCTTCTGCCATCTGCGCAATTATGCCATCCTGTCTGATACAGAAGTTCTGTTCTGTTCCGAGAATAAGCTCCGATATATCCCTTGCCTGATCACCGATACGTTCCATATCAGTTATCATTTTCAATGCAGCAGAAACCTGACGCAGGTCCTTTGCCACCGGCTGCTGCAGCAAAAGTAGCTTTATACAAAGTTTTTCGATATCTTTTTCCATGCTGTCAACCTCGCTGTCGTAGTCGATTGCCATTTGTGCTTTCTTTCTGTCCGAATGCACAAGTGCGGCGGCTGCACAGTCAATTGCACTCTCGATAAAAATGGACATTTCAGTCAGCTGCTCGTTCAGTGTATCCAGCTGCTTGTCAAAATTATTTCTCATACTAACCAAACCTCCCTGTAATATAGTCTTCACAGCGTTTATCCTGCGGGGATGAAAACAACTGTTCTGTGGAAGCCTTTTCCACCATCTCGCCAAGCAGAAAGAAAGCAGTTTCATCACTGGCACGCATAGCCTGCTGCATATTATGTGTAACCATCACAATGGTATAGTCCTTTTTTAGTTCCATTACCAGGTCCTCCACCTTTGCGGTAGAGATAGGGTCAAGGGCGCTTGTCGGCTCGTCCATAAGCAGCACCTGTGGTTTAACCGCCAGCGCTCTTGCAATACAAAGACGCTGCTGCTGACCGCCCGAAAGTCCAAGGGCAGATTTGTGCAGACGGTCCTTTACCTCGTCCCAGATGGCTGCATCCCGCAGTGATTTTTCCACAATTTCATCCAGCTGCGCTTTCTTTGTTATGCCATGTGTTCTTGGCCCGTAGGCAATGTTGTTGTAAACGCTCATCGGAAAGGGATTTGGTTTCTGAAACACCATCCCCACTTCCTTTCGCAGCAGGTTTACATCTGTATTCTGATATATATTTTTACCGTCCATCAATATTTCACCTGTTATACGACAGCCTTCCACAAGGTCATTCATACGGTTAAGTGTGCGCAGAAATGTACTTTTACCACAGCCCGAAGGCCCGATAAATGCTGTGACTGTATTTGGTTTTATCTGCATATTAATATTTTTTAAAGCGTGAAAATCACCGTAGTGTAAATCCAGATTATTTATCTCAAATTTATTCATTATATTCCACCTGTATTATCTTTTCTGAAGTTTATTTGCCACAAGACCACTTAATGCATTGATGCCGACAACCATCACGATAAGTACAACCGCTGTTGCATAGGCCTGATTTATGTGCAGTCCTTCACCCGAAAGCACCCACATGTGCAGTGCCAGCGTTCTTCCCGAAGAAAAGAGCGAATTTGGAATTTTGGCCATAGTACCCAAAGTGTAGATGAGTGCTGCTGTTTCACCTACTGTACGGCCGATTGCCAGGATAACCCCCGACAAAATCCCCGGAACTGCAGATGGCAGAACAACTTTGAACACTGTGCGCAGATTGCCGGCACCAAGACCAAAGCTTGCCTGACGCCAGTCATCCGGCACAGCGATAAGTGCTTCTTCGGTTGTGCGCATAATAAGCGGCAGTATCATAATTGATATTGTCATAACCCCTGCAAGAAAAGAATATTTCCATCCAAGTGCTGTTACAAAAAATATATTGCCGAACAGCCCGTATACAATAGATGGAATGCCTGACAATGTTTCGGTTGTAAGACGGATTATCTCCACTACCTTACTGCCTTTCACTGCATACTCCACAAGATAAACCGCTGTAAATATACCGAACGGAAGGCTGATAATCAGACTCAGACCAACCATCATAAGTGTGGTAATGATGCTTGGCATCATAGACACGTTTTCGCTGGTGTAATTAAAGCTGAACAGGCCTGGCGAAAGATAAGGAATGCCTTTTGCCAGTATATATATAAGGATAAATGCCAGCATCCCCACCGTAAATGTTATCGACAATATAAGCATCAGACGCATGATAAATGAAAAAGGACTGCGTTTATAGGTTGCCATTGCCTGTTTGATTTTAGCGTTCACTGTTCATCCTCCTTTTCAGCACAAAGAACATACTGTTGATGATAAGAATAAACAGGAACAGCAATGCTCCCGTTGCAATAAGTGCCGAGCGATGCAGATCAGCTGCTTCAGCCATCTCCAGAACGATATTTGTTGTCATTGTACGGATACCTTTTGTCATATCAAAGGTAATTCTTGGCTGATTGCCCGCAACCATCTGTACCGCCATTGTTTCTCCTATGCTGCGGCCTATCCCCAGAATTACGCCCGCCAGCACACCACTTTTTGCAGCAGGCAATACAACTTTGAACACTGCCTGTTCCTTGGTTGCGCCAAGAGCTACCGCGCCCTCATAATAAGCTGCGGGCACCGCGCGGATTGCAGACTGACTTACCGAAACAATAGTAGGCAGAATCATAATTCCCAGAAGGATGCTTGCCGCAAGAATACTGTTGCCGTTGCCGCCAAAAACATTTCGCACAAAAGGCACAATTATAATGATGCCGAAAAAACCGTATATAACACTTGGAATACCCGCAAGCAGATTTACCGCAGGGTTAATTACCCTGTGCAGTCTGCCGGGGCAGAAACTGGAAAGGAATACTGCTGAAAATATGCCGACAGGAACACCGATTATCACAGCACCCACGGTAATAAGCAGGCTGCCCACAATCATTGATGCCACTCCATAATAAGGTGTGGCTGCAGTCGGTTTCCACTTTGTGCCGAACACAAACTCTGCAACTCCTATTTCTTTAAGTGCAGGCATACCGCCTGCAAAGATAAACACTGATATAAGTACAACCGCCAGTATACTGGACAGTGCAAAGGCAAAAAAGATGTTTCTTGCCAGTTTTTCTTTTGTCTGATTGTTCATAATGAACTCCCATTTATCTGTTTAAGCTGTTATGAGCCCAAAAGCGCACCGTAAATCCGGCACGCCCTGGGTGTAAAATCTGAGTAAAAGAGGATATTTTATGCAAGTTCTTCCCATTCAGTAACTTCACCTGTGTAGATTGTTTTAATCTGTTCCACTGTAAGATTTTCTGTTGGATTTGCTTTGTTTACGATTACCGCAATACCGTCCATTGCGATTGTTGTGCCGCTGAGCTGTTGCTTTTCGCTGTCTTTAAGTTCTCGGGAAGCCATACCAATATCACTTACACCGTTTGCTGCATCATTCATGCCGCCTGTAGAGTCGGTTGTGTTGAGTTCAATTTCAACATCAGGATTAAGTTCTTTATACGCTTCAGCCATCTTTTCAACAAGAGGGGATACGCTGGAAGAACCACTGATTGTAATTTTGCCGCTGAGTCCTGCTGCTGTATATTCTGCTGCTGCATCGTCAACTGTGATATAACTGCCACCGGCAATCTGCTGACCCTGTGCAGAAACCATAAAGCTGATAAAATCCGCTGTTACTTCACTTGGATTTTCCTTTGTTGCCACATTAAAAGGCCTTGCAATGCTGTAGCTGCCGTTTTTAATGTTTTCTGTTGTGGCTTCTACGCTGTCTATTTTTACCGCTTTTACAGTATCGTTCATGGATCCCATAGAAATGTAACCGATTGCCATTTCGTCACCTGCTACGTTTGTAAGCACTGCATCTGTTTTGGAAGCAATTACAGCTTCTACTGTTGTAAAGTCTTCCTTTTCTCCTGCTTCGTTTTTCTTTTCCACACCTGTAAGTTCAACAAATGCACCTCTTGTACCGCTGCCGTCCTCACGGCTGATTACTGTGATTGTTCCGTTAAACGCATTTTCCAATCCGCCCTCTGTGTTTTCGCTGCCGCCGCAGGCTGTAAAGCCTGACACCATAGCCATTGCAAGAATAACTGATAATACCTTTTTCATAATTAATCTCCTTTTTGTACAAACACTCTTTGTACTTTTAACCATTAATCTGTAGCTGTTTTCTACATTCTTAATTCTATTCCTCATTTGTAAAGGCTCAAATCCTGCAAAGGTAAACATAACGTAAAAAAGAAAAAAATTTTGTAAATAAAGTGTAAAACTTGTAAATTGATAATGCGGATACATTTTTATGCAAAAACAAAATACACCTTTGAAGATACACATATTGTGCATCTCCAAAGGTGTATTTATATTGAAATACTTATTCATTTTTTTGCAATAAGCTCTTTTGTCTTTTCAATGGCATCCAGGATATCCTGCGGACAGGAACCTGTATCTATCATAAGGCCTTTTGCCTTTTTGCCAAGGCGGGTGAGCACCATTTCAAAATAGCCTTTTGCGTCTGCACCCTCACAGTTTTCGCTTTTTCCGATATAACAGTCGTATGCATCACATTCCTTTACATTTCCGCTGTAAACGGCAGTGATGACACTGTAAAACTTTTTGTTTTCCCCTACTGTATGTTCGGAAGTTATATCGAAACCGCTGGTGTAAAGATACTGTCTGATTTTGTCGCCGCTCTGGGCAGGCAGCAGAACAAGCTGCACCTGGTTTTCCCTGATAAAAGGTGCATTTTCTATTATCTGTGCCATTGTATCTCCGCCGAGACCTGCAATTACAACATGGGTGATATCTGCCGTTTCTGTGATATTCTGCAAGCCGTCGGTAAGATAAAACTCGGCTTTATCACTGATGCCGTGTTCCGCAAAAAGGTCAATAGCCTTCTGCAGAGGCATTCTGTTGATATCGGTGGCAATAACCCGCTGTGCACGGCCGCTTTTTACAAGGTAAAGGCTGAGTTTACCGTGGTCACAGCCTACATCGCAGACGGTTCTGCCATTACAGACAAGACTGGCAGCCATTAACAAACGGCTGCCTATGTTCTCGTATTTCATTGATTAGTTACCGAAGTGAGCGTTGAGTTTTGCAACGAGTTCATCAGCATTTGTGCCGTGAGCGTAGCAAGCCTGTTCGATATTTTCGCCGCGTGCAGATGGGCAGCCAAGGCAGTGCATGCCGATTTCCAGGAAGTATTTGCCTGTCATTGGGTCTGCATCAAGAATTGTGCCGATATTTGTCTGTTTTGTTACTATCATAGGTGTAATCTCCTTTTCTGTATTATTTTCAATATCTGTATCCTGTCCGTTTTTTATGCCGAACAGTTCTTTGAATATCTCTAACATATTAAGTTTAACATCCTTTAGTCGTGTTTGCAACCGGAAAAAATTACAGTTGTTTTCATTCTGTCAGGCTGGTCGCCGAAGAAGATGCGCTTGTATTCAGCAAATGGCGGGTGGTTCATATTGAAGCTGAAGTATTCTGCACCTCTTGCTTCACCGTAAGCGATGCTTGCACGGATGATGCCGTCAAGATACTGTCCGCTGAATTTGCCTTCAGGTGTTTTGCTGTCCAGCATAACTGTTGTGCTGTCTTCAATTTTGAAAAGTGTATATCCGAACAAATCGCCGCCGTCAGAAAGAATGTAGCCGTAAAGGTCTCCCTCAAATCTGCCGTTGTTGAGAAGTTCGATTACATCATATTCATCGATTGGTTTCATTGTAAACATGCCCATGGTACTTAATCCTCTTTTTCTGCCTGTCTCTGTGATCTTTTTGCCTTTGTTGCCGCTGCCTTAAGTGCATTTACCTCGCTTGGTTTAAGTTCGCGGTATTTGCCCGGTGCAAGCATACCGAGCTTTACAGGTCCGATAGAGTTGCGGCGCAGCCTTGCAACTTCAAGACCTACTGCTGCGCACATACGGCGAACCTGACGGTTTTTGCCCTCCTTGATGGAGATTTCCAGCACGGAACGGTTTTCTTCCTGTGTTACAACACGAACGATTGCAGGCAGTGTCTTTGTACCGTCATCAAGATAAACACCGTTTGCAAGTGCAATAAGCTGTTCTTCTGTTACTGTTGGTCTTACAGTTACACGGTAGAGCTTTGACACCTGATGGGACGGATGTGTAAGCTGGTTTGCAAAGTTGCCGTCGTTTGTGAAGAGGAGCAGGCCTTCGCTGTCCTTGTCAAGACGGCCCACTGGGTAAACGCGTGCAGGAGTATCGCTGATAAGCTCCAGCACTGTTTTTCTGCCGCGGTCATCCTTGCTGGTTGTGATGTAGCCGCGCGGTTTGTTGAGCATATAATAGTAGTATTCTTTTTTGCGGTCAAATACAACGCGCTGACCGTCTACTGAAAGGATATCTGCCCTGATATCCATTTTATCGCCAAGCTGAACAGGGCGGCCGTTGAGCTTTACTCTGCCTTCAAGGATAATCTGCTCTGCCTGTCGGCGGCTGCACATACCCTGGTCTGCCATTGCTTTCTGAATTCTTGTATCTCTCATTTTATTCTCCGTCAGATAAAAATATGGGGGATTGGTTTTTGATTGTTTTAAATTATTATGCTTCTTCAATAATTACAGGTTCTTCTGTGATGTCGCTGATATCACTTACCTGGTCAGCAAATTCAACCTCTGTTTTCACGGTTGTGTCCTTTTTGCCTGTTCTGGAAGCAACAAAACCTTCG
>JAFSCM010000068.1 GCA_017436765.1 Oscillospiraceae bacterium | reverse complement strand
TCTGCATATACTGTGATAACAACAGGAATAATGTAACCGATATCTTTCTGTGTTCTTTCGTTGAATTCTTTTGTGAAAGACATGATGTTTACGCCGTGCTGACCAAGAGCTGGACCAACAGGTGGTGCTGGTGTTGCCTTACCAGCTGGGATCTGGAGTTTGATATATCCAGTAACTTTCTGAGCCATTTTATATACCTCCGATAATTGTGGTAAGATGACGAGCAGAACTTTTCTGCTCTCCCACGGGCAGCTTTAAACTGCCCTATAAAAATCACAAATGGTGATTCTTACCTGTGTTCTGTTAAATTGGTTTAACCTGTAAAAGAGACAGTTCTGTAGATGTTTCTCTGCCGAACATGGAAACTTTTACATTTACTTTTTCGCTTTCAGTGTCTATTGCATCAACCACACCGATAAAGCCTGCCAATGGGCCGTCTGTGATTTCCACATTGTCGCCCACTTTGAAGTCGATTGTTTGTGTTTTTGTTTCAACGCCCATTGCTTCCACTTCTTTCTGGGAAAGTGGGGAAGGTTTTGAAGATGATGCTCCAACAAAGCCTGTAACACCACGGGTGTTGCGCACGATATACCAGGTATCGTCTGTGAGAACCATTTTTACAAACACATAGGAAGGGAAAAGGATATTTTCTTTTTCTTTGCGTTTGCCGTCCTTGATTTCCACCAATGTTTCTGTAGGAACTTTGATGTCCTGGATAAGATCGTGCAAGCGGCGGTTTTCTACGATTGCTTCAAGGCTTTTAGCTACCTTGTTTTCATAGCCGGAATATGTGTGAGCCACATACCATTTTGCCTCTGACATAGTTTACACCTCGCTTAAACGTTCTGATAGATAAGTCTTACAATGAAACCAAATACTGTGTCTAATCCGAAGATTACTACAGCAGCGATAAGGGAAACAACAATAACAACAATTGTATTGTTGATAACCTGACTTTTTGTAGGCCATACAATCTTTTTCATTTCAGATTTAATATCTTTAAATCTTTTTACTATGCCTTTGAAAAAGTTCTTGATAGAGCCAAAAAAGCCAACTTTTTCTTTTTTGTCTGCCATCTGTCCTGTCTCCTCTGATTATTTAGTTTCTCTGTGAAGAGTGTGTTTTTTGCAAAAACGACAGTATTTGTTCATTTCCATTCTGTCTGGAGTGTTTTTCTTGTTTTTCTTTGTGTCGTAGTTGCGCTGTTTGCATTCTGTACATGCAAGTGTGATTCTAACTCTCATTTCGGCACCTCCATTTAAAGTTAGCCTCCCTCTTTGCGTGCAATAAATTATTGCATAAAAAATAAACCTGCACAAAGAGGTGAACCTATTATAACAGTTATGATGGTGTATGTCAAGTATATTTATTATTATTTTTCCTTTTAAATACTGCCGAAAATCAGCTTTTATCCTGTCCGTTTTTTGTTGAAAAAAACCAGTCCGAAAAGGGTTTGATTTCTGATGAATATATGGTATTATATATAAGTATAATGTAATAATGGGTCAGTGTGCCCCTATTCAGGAGGTTTTTATGGCAAAAACTAAAGTCTGCGTTATCTTTGGCGGCGTGTCCAATGAACACGAAGTAAGCCTTATGAGCGCAAAAAGCATTATAGACAATATTCCGACAGATAAATATGACGTTGTTAAAATAGGCATTACAAAGAAAGGCAGATGGCTGTTCTTCCCGGGCTGCAGCGATGATATCATCAGCGATACCTGGCACGAACATCCTGACTGTGTGCCTTGCCTTATCAGCCCTGACAAGACGACAAAGGGTATAATCAAAATCTACGACAATGAAATCTTTATAGAAAAAGTTGATGTTGTGTTGCCTGTTCTCCACGGCAAAAACGGCGAAGACGGCACAATCCAGGGTCTGCTTGACCTTGCAGGCATCCCATACTGCGGCTGCCAGATTTTTGCCTCCGCTGCATGTATGGACAAAGTTTACGCAAATATCATCTTTGACCATCTCGGCATTGAAAGATGCCGCTGGGACTTTATCCGCGCTTTTGAAGCAAACGATATCGATGCAGTTGAGGAAAGAATGGTTAAGCAGTTTGGCTATCCTATGTTTGTAAAACCAAGCCGCAGCGGTTCTTCCGTGGGTATCTCCAAGGTAAGCAACAAGGAAGAGATGAGAAATGCCATCAACACAGCCCTTGCACACGATGACAAAATTGTTTTTGAAGAATTCATCCAGGGTCACGAAGTTGAATGTGCGGTTTACGGCAACATCCCTGAACTTATTGCAAGTGAAGTTGGCGAAATCGGCGCAACAGCAAGCTTCTACGACTATGACGACAAGTACAAAAACGGCACAAGCAGAACATTTATCCCTGCTTCCGTAAGCAAGGAAATCCGCGATGAAATCAGGGAGAGAGCAAAGAAAGCTTACACAGCGCTCAACTGTGCAGGGCTCTCCCGCGTGGACTTCTTTGTTGAAAAGGATACAAACCGCATCCTTATCAATGAAATCAATACTCTGCCGGGCTTTACAACAATCAGTATGTACCCTAAACTTATGCAGTATGAAGGCTTTACATACAGCCAGCTTGTGGACGGCATAATCCAGTTAGGTCTGAAAGGTTCCAAATAATGAATAAATCAGCAATAGGTGTTTTTGATTCCGGTGTGGGCGGCCTCAGCTGTGTAAAAGAGCTGCTGCACATCCTGCCGGGGGAAGATATAAAATACTTGGGCGATACCTTGAGAATGCCTTATGGCATAAAGACAATTGAAGAACTGCACCGCTGTGCAAAGGATAATGTTGCTTTTCTGCAGCGAAGGGGCGTAAAACTGATTGCCGCTGCCTGCGGAACAGTGTCCAGTAATGTTCCAAAGGAACATCTGGACAATCTTACCGTTCCTTTTGTGGATGTAATAAACCCTACCGTTATTGCAGCACTTAAGGCAACAAAAACAAAACGCATAGGCATTATTGCAACCCCTGCCACAATAAAGGCAAACAGTATGGGACTGCGCCTTGCGGAGCTGGACAGTGAAGTTCAGGTTATAGGCGTTGCCTGCCCTGATTTTGTACCCCTTATAGAAAGCGGTCATATCAATGATGATGTTATCCGCAAAAGTGCTGAAGGCTATCTTGCCGAAATCAGAGCCTTCGGTGCTGACACACTTATTCTCGGCTGCACCCACTACCCTCTTATCTCTGCGGTTATCGCTGATATTCTCGGGGATGGTGTGACGCTGATTGACAGCGGCAGGGAAACCGCCATAGGTATCAGGATGACACTTGAAAAACTGGGCCTTCTCAATGAAAGGGAAAACGGCGGCACGGCAGAATATTTTGTGACAAACAACACAGAGGCTTTTGACGGTGTGGCAAAGGTTTTTCTCGGGGAAGAAGCCAATGTGAATTCCATTCTTAAAAATATTGAGGATTAAATATGCAGGACAATTATCTGATTCAGATTCTCGGCACTGTGGTAACCGACGGAGACAGCGAAACAATCGACCTTACCACAACAGGTGCTTTTTATAAAAAAGAAGACAAATACTATGTGTGCTATGACGAAAGCGCAGCCACAGGCTTTGACGGCAGCAAAACCTGTGTTAAGGTGTGGGACAAAGGCGCAAGCATAACACGATTCGGCAGATACAAATCCTGCCTTATGATTGAAAAAGGTATCACAAACCTTTGCAACTACGACACACCTGCAGGCAGTCTGGTGCTGGATATAAACGGTGTGGAAATTGACAGCAATCTGACCGAAAAGGGCGGCGAGGTAAACCTTGAATACACCCTTAATTCCGGCGGACTTTTAATAAGCGAAAACAAACTTAAGATGAACATCAAGGAGCTTTAAACTATGAATCTTGCAAAATTTGACGGCGTTACACTGGCTAAAAATCAGGTTAGTGCCCTTATCAATGACAGCATCGCAAAAGCTATGGAAAAAGGCACTCTGCCAAAGGAAGAAATCCGTGCATTTGTTGTGGAAATTCCGCAGGACCTGCGCAACGGTGACTTTTCCTCCAATGTTGCTATGGTAAACAGCAAGGTTTTCCGTTCCAACCCAAGAGCTATTGCAACAGCAATTCTTGAAAATATGGACTTTACAGGCACTTTCTTTGAAAAGGCAGAACTTGCAGGTCCGGGCTTTATCAACTTTTTCCTGGGCAAAGAATTTTTCACAACAGTTGTAAAGGCTGTTCTGGAAAACAAGGAAGACTACGGCAGAACAGATTTCGGCGGCGGCAAACGCTACAATGTTGAATTTGTTTCCGCAAACCCTACAGGTCCTATGCACCTTGGCAACGCACGCGGCGGCGCACTGGGCGATATCCTTGCAGAGGTTCTCTCCTGGAGCGGCTACGATGTGACAAGAGAATTCCTTATCAACGATGCAGGCAACCAGATTGAAAAATTCGCCTGCAGCCTTGAAGCAAGATATATGCAGCTTTTTGATGAAAGCTATCCTTTTGACGACAGCTTCTATCAGGGTGCAGACATCAAGGCACGCGCAGAAGAATTTGCAGCAGAAAACGGCGACAGCTTTGTAAATGCTGAAATCGAAGACAGAAAAGCTGCTCTTGTAAAATTTGCACTGCCTAAAAACATTCAGGCAATGAAGGACCACCTTGCAAAATACCGCATCGAATATGATGTATGGTTCTCCGAACAGGAAATGAGAGACCGCGGCGATGTTGAAAAGGTTATCGACATCCTTACACAGAACGGCTACACATACGAAAAAGAAGGCGCTCTCTGGTACAAGGGCACAGCCCTTGGCGAAGAAAAGGACGAAGTTCTCGTACGCGCAAACGGCTTCTCCACATACTTTGCTGCTGACATTGCATACCACTATGACAAATTTGTAACACGCGGTTTTGACAAGGCTATCAATGTATGGGGCGCTGACCACCACGGCCATGTTGCAAGAATGAAGACAGCAATGAATGCTCTGGGTCTTGACGGCGACAAGCTTGATGTTGTGCTTATGCAGCTTGTTAAACTTATCGGTGACGCAAGAGACGAAAACGGCAATGTTATCATGGGTGAAGACGGCAAGCCAAAGAAAACAGAAATCAGAATGAGCAAGCGCACAGGCAAGGCAATCCAGCTTGTTGACCTGCTGGATGAAATTCCGATTGATGCAGCAAGATTCTTCTTCAATATGCGTGAACCAAACACCCACCTTATCTTTGACCTTGACCTTGCAGTACAGGAAAACAGCGAAAATCCTGTTTACTATGTTCAGTATGCACATGCAAGAATCTGTTCCATCCTCCGTCAGCTTGCAGAAGACGGCCTTACAGCAGAAGCTGCTGAAAGCGCAGACCTTTCTCTCCTTGCTGATCCTGCAGAAATCGAACTTATCAGAACTCTCAGCTATATGCCAAGCGAAATTATCTCCGCAGGCAAGGCATACGACCCATCCAAGATGCCAAAATATGCTATCAACCTTGCTACACAGTTCCACCGCTTCTACAACGCATGCCGCGTTAAAGGCGCTGAAACAGAACTGGCAAAAGCAAGACTTGCTCTCTGCGTTGCAACAAAACATGCTATCGCAAACTGCCTGAGAATTATGACAATCACAGTTCCTGAAAAGATGTAATTTCATAAAAAGCAAAAAATGTATCCCCGGCACCATACTGAAATGGTGTCGGGGATATCTGTTTTTTGCCAGAATGTTGCCTGTATATCTTCCTTTTTTATTGTAAAGGAATTTTTATTGTGATAATATTATGCTGTAAACATATTTCTGCGGAGGTATTTATTATGAATGAAGCACTTAAAAATCTGATGGACAGAAGAAGTATCAAAAAATATAAAAACGATATGGTTCCGATGGAAATTATCGACCAGATCTGCGAAGCAGGCAAATACGCGGCCTGCGGCAAAGGACTGCAGGCAGGCCTTATCATCGCTGTTACAGACAAAGCTATGCGCGACAGACTTTCTGCACTGAATGCTGCTGTAATGGGCACCGATACAGACCCTTTCTACGGCGCTCCTGTTGTTCTTGTGGTTCTTGCAAACAAGGAAGTTCCCACATACATTTATGACGGCAGTCTCGTAATGGGCAACCTTATGACCGCCGCAAACGCACTTGGCATCGGCAGCTGCTGGATTCATCGTGCAAAACAGGTTTTTGAAAGCGAAGAAGGCAAGCAGATTCTGGCTGACCTTGGCATTGAAGGCCAGTGGGAAGGCATAGGAAACTGTATCCTCGGCTATGCTGACGAAGTGAAAGAAGCAAAACCAAGAAAAGAAAACTGGATTTATAAAATTTAAAATGCAGTAATCACTATAAAAAAAACAAACCACAGTTATTTTGTTTATAACTGTGGTTTTTCTTTATTCTGTAAGAAATTTATATACAGCAATGTTGAACTGTTCGTGGTTTTTATTTGCTATAAAATGGTCCCCTTCGATAATTTCAAGCTGTGCATTGGGC
This sequence comes from Oscillospiraceae bacterium, assembly GCA_017436765.1. GTDB lineage: Bacteria > Bacillota > Clostridia > Oscillospirales > Ruminococcaceae > RGIG3102. Next base: position 1,410 of record JAFSCM010000068.1, on the reverse strand, counting down.
AGATATGCGGATATCATCTTCGTGTGGCTGGCTCTTATCATATCATCTTCCCCTGCTATAACCAGCACAGGTACATTCAGTTTCCGCAGCTGTACACTGTCAAAATCAGGTTCATTTACCATAAGGCCATACAATTCAGCCTTTTTATACATCTTCTTGCTGAAAGGTGCGGCAATTTTTGCCATATAATACTCTGCGATTATAGGAATCTGCACACTGAATTTAACCCCTTCAGGATACAGATTTGCCCCGTTAAGTATAAGTTTTTTTACCATATCGGGATGTTCAAGCGCAAAGGTAAGTGCGATATTGCCGCCGTCGGAAAATCCAAGGATATCCGCTTTTTCAATTTTGTGATAAACCAGAAAATCGTACAGGTCCTGTGCAAACTGAACAATGGTAAACGGCTTTGTTCCTCTCGGAGACTTACCGTGGCCGCGGGTATCTATGGCAATTACGCGGTAAAAAGGCGAAAAATATTCAAGCTGGTGTTCAAAATACATGGCATCCTCACCGTTTCCGTGAAGCAGTATCAGCACATCACCTTCCCCTTTTTGCGTATAGTTCAATCTGATATCCATTTTCTTATTCTCCCTGAACAAATATTATTTACAGTTATTATACATTTTTTACAAGTATATCGGGAAATTCATCACAGCTGTTCTTTATATGCCTTAACCTGTGTTGCTATATCTGAATACTCGGTTTTTAAGACAACCGTTTCATCAGCAAGCTCAAATTCTTCAGCAGATTTCTGTTTTACAATCTGAATTTTCACTTTATCCTCTGCTGCAACGGCAAACACAAAAAATCCTGCATCGCCAATCTCCTGCAAAGGCAGCTGATATATGTAATCGCCGTTTTCAAATGCTGTATTTATGAAGTATCCGAAAAGTTCTTCTGAATTCATATTAAACAGTCCTGTGTCTGTAACAGGATTTACAAGAGGAGAGTCTGTCTGCGTAAGATTATGCAGTTCCATATTGAGCGTTGTAGTATGTATATCTTCAGGATAGCCCTTGCCGTTTATATAAACATACATAAGACCGTTTGTAAAACCGCAGCTGCTCCAATCGGAAACTTTTTCTATAAGAAATGCAAATTTATCGGGATTTCCTGCAAGCATAAATTTACACCTCCCAATCTTTGCAGTAATAATTTAAACACATTATATATTATATATTATTTATTGTTAAAGTACAAATGTTGGACTCAGGCCAACGGAAAGATATTACACTGCAAAAACAAGCATTTAACTATTCTTCCCTATTCCAACGACCATACGAATCAAAACATAGTCGCTCTCGGTCAGGGATAAATCCCTTTCCTCGCTCTCCTTGTTTTGCTCTTCCTCCGCCGTAATGGCTCCCCTTAACCAAGGGGAGCTGGCAGCAAAGCTGACTGAGGGGA
>JAFSCM010000067.1 GCA_017436765.1 Oscillospiraceae bacterium | reverse complement strand
ATGGGTTATCAGGATGGTCAAGCTGCACCTGTGGATTTTCCAGGCGGTCATCTATTTTTGACACAAGATCGTTTATTGTTTTGGCTGCCGTATCAGGTTCCATACCTGTCATATGTGTAAGTTTGCCTGTGCAGGCAGAAACAACCCATTCTGCAGCCAGGTTTTTGATTTCGCCGCCAATCCAGCTCCAGATTGGCTTTAAAATAAGCAGGTCCATAACATCCCCGATAACAGGGATATCGATACCGTCGATAATTATATCAGGAATCCCCAGCATATAAACGCCGTACTCATCCATCCAGAAGCTGAATTACTCTTTGATTATCATAACAGAGGAACCTTCTGCTCTTAGCATGTCGGGGGTGATGATACCCTTTAAAAGCAGTTCGATAAGTACCAGATCAAAGAAAGAGTCGCCGTAAAGGTCAAGCTCCTTCAGTTTTTCCTCTACTTTATCCACCTCAGCTTTGGAATAATATTTCAGAATCATTGACTCCATGTTAAGCCCCGACATATCCCAGAACTGGTTTTTTTCTTCCTCGCGGTCTTCCTGCTTTTTTGCTTCAATATCGGGGTTTTTCTCTTTTGTCACCATTCGCCTTGCAATATTGTCGCAGGTTTGTGTAAAAGCAATAATACCTCTGTCAATATCTGCAGCCCATTCATCATTGTATCTTGTGATGGCAGCACTGACAGGCTCCATATTCTCGCGGTACTCATCAGCAGTTGAGGTTACATATTCGCGAAGTGCCAGCATGGCAGTATAGTGAGGCGGAACATTGTTGCTGTTCTCATCAAAAAAGCCTCCCAATATGTCTTTTATCAGGTCGCTGTCAATGTCATCAGTATCAACAGTAAACGCAGGATATTTGTCATAAAGGGGTGCAAGCCCCGCGGCGGGTGTTCCGTTAAAAATCATCGCATTGGAAACAAACTCATCCGGTGCGTCAATGCCGCCATATCTGTTTGTATTATAAGTAGAATAAAGCAGAGTATCCATATATTTTTCCACAGACAGATGGCTCAGCACATTATTCAGTCTTTCACCCTTTAAATCCATCATTTCAGTACTTGCCACCGACGGGAAAGTACCGCCGGAAAAGGTGTTGACAAAATCATGGCCGAACAAATCCCCGCAGTAGTGCAGCATACAGCCAAGGGTGAAGGCAAGTGCTTTTTTGCGGCCTTCGGTGTCCCTGCCCATTTTGTTTACTGCATTGCACAGCAGTGTTACCCATTCACCACTGTCGATGTTTTCATCTTCAGGGTGAATATACATCTGACCTGTAACAATATCGGGATACATATCAGGCCCCAGAGAGCCTGCACGGAAAGCTTCGGGATATTCAGCAATCGCCTGAATAAATTCGTCGGGAATTGTAAAATTGAAAGCGTCCTCTTCTTCTGCATCATATGGATAATTGAGAGGCACGGTGTCTTCTTCTGTATCGATATAAGCCCCGTCAATAACATTGGCGGTGTAAACGTGGGTCATCTTGCCCCAGGCAAAGGCTTCCACAGGAAATACAGAAAAGCACATTATTGCAGTAAGCAGTATACTGATAAATTTAGTTATTGTACGTTTCATTGTCTTTCTCCTTGTTTTGCTTTGTCAGAATCAACAGCCCTGTCATTTTCCGATTTCGGAAAGCTTTACATCACCAAGAACTGCTGTTCTTTCAGCAAGATTTTTGCGGATTTCTTCAAATGCCTCGGGGGTCATATCCATTTCTTCTGAAACTGCAGGGTCCCATTGGCCGCTTGTGTTGTGGTAATAGGCGAACTCATTGATATTTCCGTCTTTTGGATAGGTGAAATAAAAGTCTTTGCACACAAGGCCTTCATCTTCGGTAAGCGCATATTCCGCAATGATATGGAAATCTGTTCCGTCTGAACCGTAGAAATAAAATGTGCCTGTATCGGTCAAAGCAAAAGTATTGCGCTTTTGTTTTTCAAAAAGAGGGATGAGGCTGTCTCCGTCGTGACTGAATGCAGCATAAATTTCATTATTCACATCGGCAGAGCCCTCGGTATCAAAGCAGCCGATGAAAAGCTCTTCCCTTCCGTCTCCGTCCGTATCATTGAAAACATAACCGATTGTATCCTCTGCCGCATCACCCAGTTCCGCTGCAGCCTCGCGCACACTTTCAAACCCGTCATAAATAGTTTCCGTTTCTTCTGGAGATACAATGGCTGCGCGCAAATCTTCAAGGGCAGGTCTGTAAGCTTCTTCGCATTCAAAATCAGGCGTTTTCACCTTTGAACCGCTGCATGCACACAAACTGACTGCAATTGCAGCAGACAATATAATAAATCCTATTTTTTTCATCAGGCAATTTCCTCCAATTCTGTATTTGTCGGATTGATTTGACTTTTTTGCCATTTTACATTTTCAGTGTATCACGCACTGTACAAAAAAAACATTACACCTAGGTGTAATGTTTTGTATATACAGGGGTAATAATCAGCTTAAAAATCAATTTTCATGGGAAATATATATTTTTATAGTATAATATGCCATAAAACTGTAACAGTTCAATTTGTTACCGGCTACACTGATGGCAGAAATCAATGCAGTCAAAGATACCGGAGACTCACCGAAATATTTGTACTATTTTAATATCTTTACTTTCGAGAATATGACCTATTGGAATTTGTTAGTTTTTCTTTATTAATAATTTAATACCAAATCCAATTATTACTATACCAACTATTACATTTAAAATCTTAGATAGTATATCTGGTATAAAATTAGATAATATCATTCCTAATATAGCCACGGTTGTTAAAAAGAATAATGTAGCAGATACTAAACCAACTGAAAATATAATTAACTCTTTTTTCTTAAACTTTTCTTCAATAATTTTGGTTGTTAATAT
>JAFSCM010000066.1 GCA_017436765.1 Oscillospiraceae bacterium | reverse complement strand
TGTTCTGCCAAAGTTTATATGAATTATCGCCTTTTTGTTTTCTTTCTTCAGATGAAAGGTGATAAAAATCTGTAATTGCCTGTGCCACTTCCTCTGCGGTAGGGTTTGCAGACAGCAGTGTGCCGTTTTTGTCCGAGACAATTTCCGGGATGCCGCCTACATCAGTGCCGATGCACGGAATGCCGAAGCTTGCCATTTCGGAAAGGCTCACAGGCACACCGCCCTCGGTGGAGGATGTGGTTATAAATAAATCAACAGGGTTTTCCTTTACCCAGCTGATGTATTCATCGTTGGGAACATAGCCCATAAAATGACATTTCACGTTTACGGGCAGATTTTTTGCTGCATTCTGCAGAGCTTCCATTTCGGGACCGCTGCCTGCAATATGCCATTCAACAGGGAAATCCTTTATCAGCATAAGGGCACTGACAATAAGGTCAACCCTCTTTATTGCCAGCAGGTTGGAGCAGCTGAGCAGCTTGAGTGTTTTTCCGGCAGGACATATAACCCTTTCTTTCGGCGGTACACCAAGATGGTGCACGGGGTATCTGCCGCTGTCGGCTTTGCCGTGGCGGTCAAGATAGTATTTTTTTGCGTGATTGCAGGCAAATACAATCCTGTCCAGCTTTTCATCCATAAATTTCTTGTATGGATGATATTCCCCCGGCACACGGAAATCATAAAGGTCATATCCGTGGCAGCGGGTTATGAATTTATATTCTGGAAAATATTTTTTCAGAAGCAGTGCGCCCAGGGCAATCTCGTTGTACCAGTAACAGTACACAATGGCTTCTTCCGCCTCAAAAACATTTTTCTTAAGATAGTCTGCATATATATTTGCACGCCACAGCATAAAAAGGCTGAAGGGGAGGAAGGTGAGAAACATCTTTTTCTCCTTTGCGGCACTGATGGCTTCTCTGTAAGCCAGAGGAGACAGGAGTGCCTTTGCAAGTCCTTTGACTATGCTGAAAGGTGATATGCTTGCCTTTTCCAGAGGTACAGCGGTAATGTCAAAGTTTTCCTTGAGGTACGGTATTTCGGGACCGATAAAGGAATCTTCTCCCGGTGCAACGGGGTAGGTCTGCATAAGCAGATAAAGTTTTTTCTTTTCCATCGGCTAACCTTTCAGTTTTCTGTAAATCTGCGGCAGCAGTTCACAGCGGAAATCTGTATGCTGTCTGCCCGGCTTGTGGCATATCTCCACAAATTCCTCCACAGGCATTTCCAGCTTGTTACATACAGTTTTTATATCCTGCATAATTGTGTTTTCGTCGTATGGCGGTCTGCTGAGTATCTCCAGCGCTTCCTCCCTTGTCATCTGACCTGACACAATCATGCTGGAAAGATGGCTTTTGCGCTTGTCCACATTGAATTTGTGGTAAAGATAATAGGTCTGAAAAACCTTTGTGAACACATTTTCTTCGTGTTTGGAACCGTAGTATTCAAAGCCTGTGTTGTCATAAAGCTCCTTCAGCGCCCTGTCACGGTTGTAGTCTATATAGTTCAGCGGATAAATCTGTTTCATGCCCTTTACTTTAGGCAGATAGATTCTCCAGTAGAATGTGCCGATAAATTTCAGTTTGTTTATCGGTTCATCACAGTATTTCTTTGCTATGTCACGGATGTTTGTCACATCACTTGCAGCATGTGTGTTGCCTGATTGCAGAATGCTTTCCATGGAATAGTTGTAGCCGTTGAGAAAATATGTGATGTTGTTTTTTATTGCAAAATCAAATATTTCAGCAAACAGAATGTTGTCCTGCGGCACCGCAAGGTTGGGCACGCCTGCACGGATATATGCTTTTGTAAGCGCACAGTACTGACGGCTGTCAGGCTTTATTGTGTGCAGTTCTATACTGCAGCTTTCGCACAGTTTTCTGATGTTTTCTCTGGAAATTTCGGTGTCAAAACCGTCGTCAATGTGAACTGCAAGTATGCGCAGTCCCCATTTTTTTGCCCCAAGATAGGCAAGATAGCTGCTGTCCAGTCCGCCTGAAATGCCCATAAGACAGTCGTATTTTTTGCCCTGTCCTTCCTTTTTCAGCATTTCAATCATCTGCTGCAGCTTGTTTTCACCTTCTGCATTGGGAAAGTATATATTGGGCATATCCCTCTCTGCCTTTGAGCAGTAGGAACAGCGGCCGTTTTCGTCAAAGGATATTGTGCTGTCACCTGCACTGTCCATAACACAGCAGGTACAAATCTGTTTTCTGCACATATAATAACCTCTCAAATGTTTATTTTATTCTGTTCAGCACCTTTTTCATCTGGATATCCCAGCCGTAGTGCTCCTGTGCAAAGCGGTTCATCTTAACCGAGATATCTTCCACGGCGGAAACCTTTTTATAGAATTCCACAATGCCGTCTATGTCAACAGCAGAGGCATCGTTTGGAATTTCCATACAGAACTCGTCTGTCAGGTCAGGGTCTGTTTCCACATGGGCATAGACAAAGGGTTTGCCCATTGCCATATATTCACGGTTTTTAAGCGGACTTCCTGCAAAAAGATTTGCCTTGTACATACCCAGTGCGCCAAGGCCGATCTGACAGTGTGAGAACACCTCTGTCAGCTCATCGCCGTCTCTGTGACCGTAGAATGTCACATATTCATTAAGACTGTACTGTGCTGTCAGGTTCTGCCAGTTTGCATCCTCCTTGCCGCTGCCAACAAGGTGGAAATACACCTTGATATCTTTAGGCTGTGAATAGTAGTTTTTCAGCCCTTCGATAACCCTTTCGTAGCCGTGCCAGGACGCCATTGCGGAAACGGCAATCAGGTCAATGCGGTTTTCAGGGAATACGGTAGGTGAAAATTTTATATTGTCAAGGTCGATGCCGTTGTCAAGGTTGATGCAGGGAACACCAAAAATCTCTTTGTCGGCAGAATAGGTCACAAAATAGTCAAGATATTTTTTGAACCCGCCGCGGCAGATTTTATCCACCATTGCAGCTGCGCGGAAGGTCATATCGGAATAGCTTTTGTTCAGCTTGTCATAAGGGTATGTGGGCAGCTCTTCCACAGTGATAATGTTTTTGCCCTTGAGTATGCTGAGCGTCCTGAGATGGAACGGTGTGCAGAAGATTCTGCGGATATACACCATATCTATGTCAAAACGGCTGCATACATATCTCACACCTTTTTCCAGTGCCATATAATATCCGATGCTGTTTGCAGACACGCTGAACAGTACCTCACTGTTTTCCTTGTTGTGCAAAATCATTTTGCCGTCACTGAAGGTGAAGTACCACACATTATGGCCCAGCTTTTCAAAAGCCTTTATCTGGCCGTATATTTTTTTGTCAACACCGCTTTTTCTTTCGGGATTTATAAAAGCGCTAAATAAGATGTTCATAAGGTCAGGACTCTCCGTTTTTATAGATTCCAAGCTTACAGATATATGCAGAATACGGCATAAAAATGCCGCACAGGTGTAAAAGGACACAATCCTGCATATTAAATCACTATATTGTACCATATATTACTTATTAAAGCAAGAATATTGCCTTTGTGAGAAATACAGTATTTGGACACTGTAAGGGGAAAAGTTTTGTTAAAAATATATCAATCTATATAAAATGTATATATCTGCACCTGAAAAACGCAAAAAAACAGCACCGCAAACTAATCTGCGGTGCTGTCTGTATATTGCTTTTGATTTTGTTTTTACAATGCCGTCTTAAACGGTTGTGTGTTCTTTTCTTCCTTTTGCGGAAAGCAGTTTTCTTTCAATCAGCAGATATGCTGCACACACTGCAAGTGTGGCAAGGCTGACAGCTGTGCCCAGCAGCAGCTTTGGAGGGAAGTAGCTTACATCCATTACAAATTCGCCTTCGGGAACTTCCACATAGACAAAGTTGTCCAGAACAGGAACATAAGGTGTTTCTGTGCCGTTTATGTTTACTGTCCATCCCTTGTTGTAAGGTATCATAAGCAGCATGCCTTCTGTGCTGTCCATTGTGCCGCTTACAGAGAAGCTGTCGCCGTCAAAACCTGTATCTTTATAGCCGTTTGTCTCCATGGCAGCGGCAGTGCTGTCAAGGTATGTCCAGTCGTCATACAGGAAGGTAAGGCTTCTTATCTGCAGTTCACCTTTCAGCTGGAATGTAACTGTCAGTTCGTCGCCTTTATTGTACTGACCCATATATCTGATGCCGTGGTCATAATAACCCGGATAGCGTTTTATCTCGCCGCCGTTCCATGTGATTGTTTTCACTGTGTCGCGGCTGTCTGTAAACAGGTTGATATAAAGGTTTGAGTCTTCGGGCATTGTGAATTTAACGGTGTAGTAGCCGTATTTTTCGCCCTCTGCAGGTGCAACGCAGAAATTGCCCTCTGCATCTGTATAGGTGGTTACTGTGCCGGCGGTGGAGCTATCGGTCACCCATTCAATTTCGTTGGAAAGCTTAAGTTCCTGGTTCCAGGCGGTGCCCAGCAGTTCCTGTGCAAGAAGCCCTCTTGTAACTTTGCCCATATCCATATCCGCCACAGCACTGTCTGCCTTTATGGCCAGCGGCCAGGCGTATCTGTTGCGGTAAAGGGCCATTGTGTCATAGTTTTTCACAAGGTCAAGGCCGTCCTTCTGTGTCTCCTTGAACATCAGGTATTCAATGCCGAACATACTGTCGCTGGCAATGGTGCTGCCGTTGCCGTAGTAGCCGTACATCTCGGTAAAGGCATAGCCTGCGGCCTGTACAGCTTTGCGGGTAACAAGCTGTTCACCCGATGAAAAATGTGTCATACCGTTATAGCCAAGGGCCATAGGGTCGTTGTAGTTGTAGAAATAATCCTTTTCCACACGGTAGAAGCTGCCGTCCTCTGCTTCTGCGGTCTTTATGTCTTCTATGACAGGCTGGCCCTCCAGCATAAATGCCTCAAATCCGTTGCCGTTGAGATTGCATTTTTCATAGTTTGCGTGGCCGTACCACAGCAGGGAAGCGCAGTTTACCGCCATAAGGGTAATAATTATGAATTTTTTACCCTTTACAGCGGATAAAAATTCACCTGCCCACAGCAGCATAAAGAAGCTGAATATAAAGGCAAAGCGGTATTCAAAGCAGATAGGCTTTGCAAAGCCGTGCCAGAAATAGTAAAGGGTTTTGAAATAGAAGGAAAGCAGAAATACAACTGCAATCATACAGCCTGCCAGCTTTTTGCGCCAGTGTACTCTGGGGTACAGCAGAAATGCCGCACACAGCAGGGTTATTACAAACCCCACAAAGACATTTGGCAGCATAAGCTCAATGTCATACATTGTAGGTTCAGGCAGCAGAATATGCTTTATAAGGTCGCGGAAGGAAAGCTGTGTCTGCAGGCCGATAAGTTCGTTAAGCGGCATACTTGCCTTTGTGGTGCCTTCAAGGGAGGCAAAAACAGGCAGTATGATAAACATATTCATAAAGCCGGCCAGCACGCTTGCAAAGCCGTAGCGCAGAATGTGAACGCCTTTTTCAATAAGTTTTTCCCTGTCGCAGATAAAGCGGTATCCAAAATACAGCACGCTTGCACCGCAGAGCATAAAGCCTATGTAATAGTTTACCAGTATTCCATAGAAAAGTGAAAAAATATACAGTGCAGATGATTTGTTTTCACATATTCTGTCAATGCCCAGCGCCACCAGCGGCAGCATAATAACCCCGTCTATCCACATAATGTTCATCATATAGATGATGTTGTAGCTCATCAGGGCAAAGGCAGAGGAAAGCATAATGGCTTTTGTGTCATCACCTGCATGACGGCGGAAGAATAATCCTGCTGTAAAGCCTGCTGCGCCTATTTTTGCCACGGCCATAACCGCCATTGCCTGGGCCATCTTTTCGGCAGGGAACAGAAGCAGTATAAGGTTAAAGGGGCTTAACAGATAGTATGCCCCAAGGCCCACCATATCGCCGCCGATAAGCTTGGCAAAGGAGAAGATAAGGGACTGCTCACCTGCCAGCATCTGCTTGTAGTAGGCAAAAAAGCTGACATACTGTCCGTTTGCATCAACATAAGCTATGGAATACTCGCTGCCGAAAGGCATAATGCCTTCAAAGGCCAGCAGAGCTGTGTACAGCAGTGCAGGCAGGGCAAATGCAATGACATAAAATAAAATTGATTGTTTATTTTGTTTCATATTTCCTCACGGGAGTGTGTGATTTGAAAAAAGGAAGCAGAAAACCTGCAGCGGAATATCTGCGGGTTATTCCCACAGTTTTTCAGGGTATCTGCCGCTTGCGTGCATATCGGCCATAGCCTGCTGCACCATAGGTTTGTCTTCTTTGTATGTAACGCCATACCACTTGTCGCTGCTTGTCAGCACTTTAACGGCAGCCTTGCCGCTTTCGATAAGTCTTGTAACAACACTTGGCAGGTAGTATTCGCATTTTTCAGGATTTGTGCTTATGCCGTTTTCAAGAAATTCAGGGAAACCTTCCAAGGCTTCTGTAACAAAATCCTTTGTAAAGCCCCACATATTCATTGAAACAGATGTGCAGCCGCAGAGCATAACAGTTTTGTCCTCCATAATGCTCTGTGCGTCTTCTCCTGCCTTTTCAATTTTAAGGTGCTCTGTAACTTTGGTAAGATAGCCGTTTTCGTCGGTTTCGCAGACACCGCGGCTTACATAGCCGTTTTCTGTCAGGGTGTTTGCAAGGTTGTATGCAACCATACAGAAAGGATATGGATTTTCAGGGTGTTCAGCGGAAAGGTAATTGTATATTACCCTGAATGCATCCCTGCCGTAGAAGTCGTCGGCATTGATAGCCACAAAAGGACCGTCAATAATGTCCCTTGCGCTCATAACAGCGTGTGCTGTGCCCCATGGCTTTTTGCGTCCTTCAGGAACAGAGAAGCCTTCCGGCAGGTCGTCAATATTCTGGAATGCATAGCGCACATCCATATACTGGCTTACGCGGTCGCCCACACTTTCCTTAAAGTCTTTTTCAATTTCCTTTTTGATGATGAAAACAACAGTTTCAAAGCCTGCCTGTTTTGCATCGTAAAGGGAATAGTCGATAATAATTTCGCCGTTAGGACCAACAGGGTCAATCTGTTTAAGTCCGCCGTATCTGCTGCCCATACCTGCAGCCATAACAACTAAAATAGGTTTTTTCATAAATAGTTCTCCCGATCTGGATTTTTATGGTTGGAGAATTTCAGATGACATAATCGTACTGTACAATCTGAAATTTATTATTAATATTAAATTAAATACAAATTATTGTATATTTCAGCTTACTGCATATTGTGCACTGTACTGTGCAGATTTGCCACAGCAATAACTTTTTATTATATATGGTGTGGTTTATACAGAAGGTATATCAGTCTTCAAAGCCGTTTGGGTTGGCCTTCTGCCATCTCCAGGCGTCGCGGCACATCTCATCTATGCCGTTTTCGGCTGTCCAGCCAAGTTCGTCCTTTGCCTTTTCTGCATTGGCGTAGCAGGTTGCAATATCGCCGGGACGGCGGTCTTTTATCACATAAGGAACAGCAACGCCGTTGGCTTTTTCAAAGCTTTTTACCATATCCAGCACACTGTAGCCTGTGCCTGTACCAAGGTTGTAGATGTTCAGTCCGCTGCCTTTTTCCAGCTTTGCCAGTGCCTTTACATGGCCTTTTGCCAGGTCAACAACATGGATATAGTCCCTTACGCCTGTGCCGTCGTGTGTGTCATAGTCGTTGCCGAATACCCCCAGCTTTTCCAGCTTGCCCACTGCAACCTGAGTGATGTAAGGCATCAGGTTGTTCGGTATGCCGTTTGGATTTTCGCCTATTCTGCCGCTTATGTGGGCGCCGATAGGGTTGAAGTAGCGCAGGATAACCACATTCCATTCATTGTCTGCCTTCTGGATATCGGTGAGAATCTGCTCCAGCATACTTTTGGTCCAGCCGTAGGGGTTTGTGCAGGTGCCTTTGGGACATTCTTCTGTGATAGGCACAAAGGCAGGGTCACCGTAAACTGTGGCAGAGGAGGAGAATATTATATTCTTGCAGCCGTACTTCTTCATAACATCCAGCAGAACAAGGGTGCCTGTGATATTGTTGTTATAATATTCCCAGGGTTTTGCAACGCTTTCGCCCACCGCTTTGAGACCTGCAAAATGTATGCAGCTTTCAATATTTTCCTTTTCGAATATTTCTTCAAGGGCAGCTCTGTCCAGAATATCCGCTTTGTAGAATTTTATCTCTCTGCCTGTAATTTCCCTTACGCGTTCAAGGCTTTTTTCGCTGGAATTGCAGAGATTATCCACAACAACAACCTCTTTGCCGCAGCTTAGCAGCTCCACCACAGTGTGACTGCCTATATAGCCTGCGCCGCCGGTAACAAGAATTGCCATAATGCACCTCCGTATATGTCAGACAATCTGTCCTGACAGTAATCTGTATACACATTTATACATTATATATTTTACCATAAATATAAATCTTGGCAATAGTGTTGTGAGCAGAGAGGCAAAGGGCAGAAGAATACTGCAGAAAACAATGGATTTTATGCCAATAAAGAAGGAGAAATGTTTGTACAAAATGATAAAAAATTGTCATAATCGTGCACAGGAGTGTGGAAAACAGTGAAATTCAGTACCAAATGGGACAATGTAATAAAAATGTTACTGGAAAATTATTGACTTATAGAAATCGTTTATGCTAATATAATGTGGCGTAATTGAATAGTGTTTGATTGGATTATGCAAAAATATCTAATATCGACATTTTAAATGGAGGAATTATCACAATGAAAAAGATTTTTGCTTTGGCATTGGCAGCAGTTCTTGCTCTTTCCATGGTAGCTTGCGGCGGTTCCGAACCAGCTCCAGCACCAGCAGAACCTGAAGTTTACAAAACAGGTATGGGTACAGTTATCTCTGCTTCCGTAACAGAAGAAGATGCAGAAAACGAAAAAGGTGCATCTGCACAGATCAACACAAACATCGTTGTTGCAACATTTGACAAAGATGGTAAAATTGTTTCCGCAACAATCGACGTTGCACAGCAGAAAGCTTCCTTCGACCTCGAAGGCAAAAAAGCAGCAGACGTTGACCTCAGAACAAAAGTTGAAAAAGGCGACGACTACGGTATGCGCGGCGTTTCCGCAATCGGCAAAGAAGTTAACGAACAGTACGCAGCTCTTGCTGAATACTTTGTAGGCAAAACAGTTGAAGAAATCAAAGCTATGCCAACATTTGACCGCGGCGACGGCAGCCACACAAACGTTCCAGACGTTGAAGACCTCAAAGCTAGCGTTACAATCACAATCCAGGATTATGTAGCAGCTCTTGAAGAAGCATACAACACAGCTATCGAAACAACAGGCGTTCCTGCTAAAACAGGTCTCGGTACAGTTATCTCTGCTTCCGTAACAGATGAAGATGCAGAAAACGAAAAAGGCGCTTCCGCACAGATCAACACAAACATGATGGCAGTTGCTCTTGACGAAAACGGCGTTATCGTTGCAGCTATCCTCGACGTTGCACAGCAGAAAGCTGCATTCGACCTCGAAGGCAAAAAAGCTGGCGAAGTTGACCTCAGAACAAAAGTTGAAAAAGAAGGCGACTACGGCATGAAGGGCGTTTCCGGCATCGGCAAAGAATACTTTGAACAGGCTAAAGCTCTTACAGACTGGATGACAGGCAAAACAGTTGAAGAAGTTCTCGCTATGCCAACATACCAGAGAGACGAAAGCCACACAGCTTGCCCAGACGTTGAAGACCTCAAATCTTCCGTAACAATCACAGTTGGTGACTACCTTGCAGCTCTCGAAGAAGCAGCAGCAAACGCAAAATAATTAAAATTTGATTACAGATTTTATGAAAAACAGGCCTTGAAATACAGGTCTGTTTTTTGTTTGCATAAAAGCTGAAGAATAAAAAATAAAGTTTGTCTGCCTAAAATATGTACTGTTAATTGTTAAAAAAATATCAAATGGGCTGACTGCTTAATTAAAAGAAAAATAAACACTTTATTAAATTAAGTTCAATTCAATGATGTTAAAGCGAACAGAGTGAAACACTTTGTTATATAACCCAAAAAAGCTGTTGACTTAATTTTTTCATTGTGATATTATAGCAACTGCAACTAAATTTGTTGCAATCAATATCTAATATCGACAATTTAAAACGGAGGAATTATTACAATGAAAAAAGTTCTTGCACTTGCTCTTACAGCTGCAATGGCTCTTTCCATGGTAGCTTGCGGCGGCAGCGAACCAGCAGCACCAGCAGAACCGGAAGCAGCTACATACAAAGTAGGTATGGGTATCGTTGTTAGCGAAACACCAGCAGACGCTACAGCTGACAAAGACGGTTCCGCACAGATCAACACAACAGTTGCTCTCGTAACATTTGACGCAGAAGACAAAATCGTTTCCGCTTCCATCGACGTTGCACAGCAGACAACAAAATGGGATGCAACAGGTACAGTTACAGGCGAACCAGACCTCAGAACAAAACTTGAAAAAGGTCCTGACTACGGCATGAAAGCTGAATGGGGCTCCCAGATCGGCGAATGGTTCGAACAGATTGCTGCATTCGAAACATGGATGGTTGGCAAAACATTCGACGAAGTTGTAAACATGGAATTTACAACAAACGCACACGACTATGCAGACACACCAGCTGACGAAGACCTCAAAGCAGGCTGCACAATCTCTATGACAGCATTCCTTGATGCTATCAAAGAAGCACACGAAAACGCAGTTGAAGTAACAGGCGTTGCAAAAGTTGGCCTTGGTTCCGACGTTACAGCAACAGTTGCTTCCGCAACAGCTGACAAAGAAGGTTCTGCACAGATCAACTCCACATGGGCAGGTCTTGCTCTTGACGAAGCAGGCAACATCGTTCATGCAGTTATCGACACAGCACAGCAGACAACAAAATTTGGTGTTGACGGTGTTGTAACAGCTAACGCAGACCTCAGAACAAAATACGAAAAAGGTCCTGACTACGGCATGAAAGCTGAATGGGGCTCCCAGATCGGTGAATGGTTCGAACAGATTGACGCACTCACAGCTTGGATGACAGGCAAAACAGTTGATGCAGTTGTAAACATGGAATTCACAACAAACGCACACGACTATGCAGACACACCAGCTGATGAAGACCTCAAAGCAGGCTGCACAATCTCTATGACAAGCTTCCTTGCAGCTATCCAGCAGGCAGCAGACAGCGCAAAATAATTTATATCTTCAGGATATAGCAAAACGCTGAATACAAAAAATGTAAATATCCGTCATATCGCAGTTATGTGATATGACGGATACTTTTTTGTCTGTATTAATAAAAAGGTACCGCGGGGGCAATGGCAGTCAGGCTGATAAAAGAGATATGTCTTTGGCAAATGTAATTATTTGACAAAAATAAAAGTCATTCTGAGCGCAGCAGAGAATCTTCTTGTCTCATCAAAACGACAGATTCTCCGGCATAAATGTCTCAGAATGACATATTTTTTATTAACCTGATAAATCACCTGTATTGTGGTTTTCTTAAATTAATGCCATATATGCGCGGCCCGCAGGCATTGTCTGACGGGCTGTTGTATTTGTTTTCGGTTTAATTTGCGGTTTTCTGCTTTTTCAGTGTGGTAAAATCAATTTCACTTACCACAAGACTTGCAACGATAAGGCTGCCGCCTATAAGCAGATTAAGGGTGAAGTTTTCAAAGCCGAAAATGATGGAGAATATGCTGCCGAAAACGCTTTCAAACATAAGCACAAGGCTTGCTGTGGACGGATTGACATGTTTTTGTGCCGCCACCTGCAGGCTCTGTGCAAGGAAGGATGAACCTGCACCAAGGTATATAAGCGGCAAAACCGCCATCTTCCAGTCAATCTGCGGAACTGTCATACCCTCGGCAAACACAAAATAGAGTGCGCCGCCGATAAAATGTGTTACCGCTATCATAAATGCCCCAACGGCAAAGTGGCTTTCGCTTTTCTGCATTGAAAGAAAAACGATGGAAAGACCAAATGCGAATGCGCAGGCAAGGGAGTAAAGGTCACCCGCATTGAAGGACAGTCCGTTCTGGAACACACCCGCCAGCACTGCGGTGCCAAGCATACATATTGCAACAGCCGCAAAGTTTTTGGGCTGCGGTTTTCTCTTCATTATTATCCACGCCATAAAAGGAATCATAACCACATTTGTGGTGGTCAGAAATGCACTGTTGGACACGGTTGTGTACTGTGCGCCGATACTCTGCAGCAGGAACCCCAGCATATTTGCGGTGCCTGCCAGAAAACCGATTTTAAACTCGTCCCTTGTCATACCGAATATATGCTTGTGGAACAGTATCAGGGTGAGCAGTGTGAATATCGCTGCGCGTATCATATTCATAAGACCAACGGGAACTCCCAGGTCAATGCCTATTTTAATTGCAACAAAGCCGCCGCCCCAGATAACCGTTACCAGCAGCATAATCAGAATTGCTGTTTGTTTTTTCATCTTTACCTCTTGACTTTTAACCTTTAATCAAATAAAACGGGACGATGCGGGCATCGTCCCCTGCATAGTATTATATTTAAATCACCCAAGCAGAATATCGCTTAGCGCTGCAAACTGTTCAAGTGTCAGTTTTTCAGGGCGCACCATTGGGTTTTCGCCAATCTGTTCCAGAGCTTCCTCGATAACTGCTTTGCTGATACCAAGTGTTGCGCTTGTGCTGTTCACAAAGGTTTTTCTGCGCTGTGTGAATGCGGCACGGATAAGGCGGAACATGTTTTTTTCGCTTTTTGGCTGAACTTTAGGGTCTTTGTTCACATCAAGGCGGATAACCGATGATGTTACCTTTGGAGGAGGAAAGAAGGATCCCGGTGAAACATTGAAGCATACTGTCGGTACAGCGTAATAGTTTACCGCCAGGCTGATTGCCCCTGCATCACGGCTGCCTTCCTTTGCACAGATGCGCTGTGCGGCTTCCTTCTGTACCATAACAGTGATATTTTCTATTGGAAGACGGTCTTCCAGCAGCTTCATAATGATAGGGCTGGTGATATAGTAAGGCAGGTTTGCACATACCATTACAGGCATATCGCCGAATTCTTCCTTTATAAGGGCGTTCAGGTCAACCTCCAGCACATCCTTGTTTATGATTTTGATATTGTCAAAATCTGCCAGAGTTTCTTCCAGCAGGGGCAGCAGCTTTGTGTCTATTTCAATGGCCACCACCTTTTTTGCGCGCAGGGCAAGTTCTTTTGTGAGAACACCTATGCCTGTGCCGATTTCAATTACACCACAGTTTTCGTCCACCTCGGCGTGTTCTGCAATTTTGGGGCAGATGCCGCTGTTTACGATAAAGTTCTGCCCGTAGCTTTTCTGCAGGGCAAACCCATAGCGCTGACAAAGGTCTTTTATATATGAAATGTTTGTTAATTCTCTGTTCATTCTAATCTTCCTGTGATACAAAATTTACAAAAGGATAAGGCATAAGGGAGGCCACAGTTTCAACAATATAATCGCCTTTAAGGGATGCAAGCAGCACCTCTGTGTCCTCAAGGCTTCCGGCAAATTCTCCCATAACCTGACGGCAGGCGCCGCAGGGTGCGCCATCGGTGGCGTTTTCACCTGCCACAACTGCTATGGCGGCAAACTTTCTGCAGCCTTCCGACACCATTTTGAACAGTGCTGTGCGCTCGGCGCACATTGTCATGCCGTAGGACACATTTTCGATATTGCAGCCTGTGTATATCTTTCCGTCTGTGCCAAGCACCGCCGCACCCACAGAAAATTTTGAATACGGGGCATAGGCCTTTTCTCTTGCGGCGATTGCAGCAGCCACAAGCTGTGCACGGATATCATCTGTCAGCTTTGCCATGGAAAACTCCTTTCGGGTGATTTTAACTATTAAAATATTTTACCATATTGTTCAGATATGTGCAAGAAAATGCGGTGTACATCAGCACCGTGCAATTTTTTATTGATTATTGCAGGGTTTTGATTTAGAATATAAGAAGAAATTGAATTTAATTTTTCAGAGGATACATATATGAGAAGAAGTAAAATCAACTATTACCTCGATATTGCGGAAACAGTGCTGCAGAGAGGTACCTGCACAAGAAGAAACTACGGCGCAATTATCGTTAAAAATGACGAAATTATCTCCACAGGCTATGTAGGTGCACCAAGAGGCAGAAAAAACTGCTGTGACCTTGGCTACTGCGTAAGGGAAAAGCTGAACATTCCGCGCGGTGAAAGATACGAAATGTGCCGCAGTGTGCACGCAGAGGCAAATGCCATTATCTCTGCACCAAGACACGAAATGATTGGCGCAACACTCTACCTTGTGGGCAGAGACGCAAAAACAGGCGAACTTGTTGCAAATGCAAACAGCTGCAGTATGTGCAAGCGCATGATTATAAACGCAGGTATCAGCACGGTTATCGTGCGCGATACAAAGGAAGATTTCCGCGTTATCGATGTTGAAAGCGAATGGGTTGTACAGGACGAAAGCCTTGAAGGCGTATTCGGATATTGATTGCAGAATTTAAGGGAGGCCGCTAAAGCGGCCTCCCTTTTTGTTTGCGGTGTATATGCTGTGATGCAATAAAAGTCTGCAGGGGGTAAATTGTGCTGTATATGCCGTAAACACAAAAAAGGAACAG
>JAFSCM010000008.1 GCA_017436765.1 Oscillospiraceae bacterium | reverse complement strand
TCTACAATCAGCAACATCATAACAGTCTGCACGGCAGTTCTGCTGTATCTGGCCATATCCAACTTTACAGTGGTAAAGGGCGTCATGTCCAACCTGTATGGTATAATTTCGCCTTTTGTTGTTGCATTTGTTCTGGCATTTCTGCTTCATACACCTGTGGACTGGTTTGAAAGAACTTTTTTCAGCAAACTGAAAAACAAAAGAACCCTTTCCATTTTTTGTGCGTATGTTGTGGCGGTATTGCTTCTGACTGCTCTTGTGGTTGCTGCAGCCCCTCAGGTTGCGGACAGCGTTGTAAGTGTAGGCAACAATATTCCTAAATATATACAGAACATCACAGTTTTTCTCAACAATCTTACAGCACAGTATCACTGGGACCCTGCATTTATGGCTTCTGTTACAGAAACTATGGATACAGCCCTTAAAAATCTCAGCACATTCCTTTTGTCACAGGTTCCTCAGCTGTTCAACTTCTCTGTATCTATCGGCAATTTTGCAATTGACCTCTTTATGTCTGTTATTGCATCAATATATATGCTGGCAACAAAGGAAAGGCTTATTTTCCAGATTAAAAAGATACTCTATTCTTTCCTTAAACAGAAAAGGGCAGACAGAATAATAGAAATAGGGCAGCTCACAAACGAAATGTTTTCCAAATTCATAAACGGCAAGGCTCTTGACAGTCTGATTATCGGTATTCTGTGCTTTATCGGTATGCTGTTTATCTACTCACCTTATGCAATTCTTATTGCAATAATTGTGGGTGTTACAAATATGATACCGTTTTTTGGTCCGTTCATAGGTGCAGTCCCGTCAGTTCTTATTCTGCTCATGGTAAGTCCTCTTGATGCTCTCATTTTAGCAGCATTTATTCTTGCACTTCAGCAGTTTGACGGCAATATCCTCGGGCCGAAGATCCTTGGCGATTCCACAGGCCTTGCTCCTATCTGGGTGCTTGTTTCCATCACCATAGGCGGCGGACTTATGGGCTTTGCAGGTATGATTATCGGCGTTCCTACATTTGCAGTTTTCTACAGCCTTCTCAGTGAAAATATGGACAAGCGTCTTGAAAAGAAAAAAATCATAGCAGACAGGGATTCTATGACACTGACACCGGAAGGAGACAATGAATAATGAACCGTATTCATAACAGAACTATGCGCAGATATGCCATTGCCTTTGTTCTTCTCATTCTGGCAGGTTATATATCTGTGTTTATAAAGGATACAATAGATTCACGGAATCCGGAAGTTTCCCTGCCTATAATAAATGTTACAACAGGATACACATATATACCTAATGTGCCAAGGGCAGGCTATGAATGGTCCTTCAGAACCAAAAAACTTATGGCACCGTATGTTTCCAGCATTGATATTCCGCTGATAGCCTATGATGCTATGCCGGACGAGCCTATACTTATCGGCTTTACCGTACCGCACAGGGAACTTCATCTTTATGAAAGCGAAGGGGTGCTGATAAACGGACGCGTTGTGGCATCGGGGGATTTTACCGAAAAGAAATATTCCGACAATACCCCTAATGAAGAGGGAATATATGTGTACAAGGTTGTTGCAATATTTGACCAGGGCACCATTGTACACTACTTTGCACTGGATGTAAGTGCGTCCAGGGCATCAATATGAATACCACTGCCTGTACAGACAGAGATTGTTTGAAAACGATTTTTGTTCGTTCAGGCAGTTTTGTTTTTTATGGGGAAATATACTGTAAGGGCAATATTTTAACAATGCAGAAATTGACAAAATACGGCTGATTTGTATATAATTAAATATTAAGATAGTAGATAAATAAGAATAATAATAATAAATATAAAGCCTACTGTCTTACGGAGGTGTAAAATGGTATACAGCATGACCGGATACGGCAAGGGAAATGCGGTGCTTAACGGAAAGGATATAACTGTTGAAATAAAATCTGTAAACCACAGATATTTTGAATATTCCGGCAGAATGTCCCGCTTTTTCGCATTCCTTGATGATAAAATCAAAAAACAGATTAATGAAACCGTAAGCCGCGGCAAGGTGGAAATGAGCCTTGCAATCAAATCAGTGGAACAGAGCGATACAGTGGTTGAAGCAGATATTGCACTGGCAAAAAGCTATTATGAAGCCCTTTGCAAAATCAGCAGTGAGCTGGGTCTGCAGCAGCCTGCTGATGTAATGGCAATATCCCGCTACGAGGGTGTTCTCACACAGAACAAAAGCGAAGAGGATGCAGAACAGCTGGCAAAGGATGTAAGTAGTGTTGTGGCTCTTGCCCTTGATGAATTTATGAAGATGAAAAAAGCAGAGGGCGAAAAGCTTTATGCAGATGTTATGAGCCGTCTGGAAACAATTGAAAATATTGTTACGGAAATCGAGACAATTGCTCCGCTGCGCACACAGAAATATCAGGAAAGACTTTATCAGAAACTGCAGGCGATTCTGCAGGATCAGCAGATTGACAGCCAGAGAATACTCACAGAAGCTGCAATATTTGCAGACAAGGTTGCAGTGGATGAAGAAACAGTGAGACTGCGCAGCCATATTGCACAGTACCGTGATATTCTGGGCGGCGACCCGAGACAGGGCAGAAAACTGGATTTCCTTACACAGGAACTCAACCGCGAGGCAAACACAATCGGTTCCAAATCAAACGATCTTGAAGTTACAAGAAAAGTTGTGGACATCAAATCCGAAATTGAAAAGATCAGGGAACAGATTCAGAATATGGAATAAGAGGACAGATTTATGGGTATGTTGAACATAGGTTTTGGCAGTATGATAAATGCTGACAGAATTGTGGCTGCATTAAGTCCGGAATCTGCTCCGGTTAAAAGGATGATAACAAAGGCAAAAAGCGAAAATACACTTATTGACGCAACCTTTGGAAGAAAGACAAAAACCGTTATTATAACTGACTGCGAACAGATTATCCTGTGCGCTTTTTCTGCGGAAAGAGTGTTTGGCCAGTCAAATGATAATCTTATAAAATTTATGGAGACTGAAGATGAATAATATAGCAAAAAATTTGGTGGTAATTTCAGGCCCTTCCGGATGCGGAAAGGATACGGTGGTTAAAAAAATTCTCAGCATGGACGAAAGATTTGTGCTTTCCGTTTCTGCAACAACAAGACAGCGCCGTCCCATAGAAACCGACGGTGTTGACTACATATTCCTTTCCACAGAAGAATTTTTGTCAAAGCTTTCAAACGGCGAATTTCTGGAATATACCTGCTACTGTGACAACTATTACGGCACACTGAAAAAACAGATTGAAGATAAGGTAAATGCAGGCAAGGTTGTTGTGCTGGTTATTGAGGTTGAAGGCGCACAGAATGTTAAAAAGGTTTATCCTGACTGCCTTACAATATTCCTTGCACCGCCTTCAATAGAAGAACTGGAACGCAGACTTAAAAGCAGGGGCACTGAAGACGAAACAAAAATCAAACAGAGACTGTTCAAGGCAAAGGAAGAACTTGGCTTCCAGAGCAGCTACGACTACATTGTTGAAAACAATTTTGTTGAACAGTGCGCACAGTCAATCATAGATATATTTGACAACAGAGACTAAAATCAAAAAGGAGGTAGCTTTATGTTGACAGCAGGTGTAGCAGTGGACAAAGCTACCTTGAATTTTGACAGGGAATTTTCATATATCGTACCGCAGCAGTTTGAAGATGAGATACAGATAGGCTCAATTGTGCTGGTACCTTTCGGCCGCAGCAGCAGCCTGCGTCAGGGTGTTGTGCTGAGCCTTGCCCACAAGGATGATATAAAAAAGCTCAAGACGATTGCAGATGTAAAGACAGAGCAGTGGGCAGTTACTCCCTTTGCACTCAAAATGGTGGAACACATAAAGGAAACCTGTTTCTGCACATACTATGAGGCGGCAAAAACAGTAATCCCATACGGAAGTCAGTACAGGATTGCAGGCGGAAAGCTGGAGACAAAACACCGTCTGCCCACAGAAAAACTGTACACGGCAAATCTGCAGGTGCAATTGCCTAAGCTTACCGAAAAACAGAGCAAAGTATATAATTACCTTGTCAATTCACACAAAACAATCAAACAAATATGCGATGATTGTAATGTAACCAAAGCTGTGGCAGACAAACTGATACAGAAAAATCTGCTTACAGTTACCGAAAAACAGAAAGAATTTGAAATATCTGGTGTCCCGGCAGTAAGAAAGCAGATAACCCTTACACAGCAGCAGCAAAAGGTTTTTGACGCGATTTCTGCAGAAACTGACGGCAGGCCCCATCTTATCCACGGGGTTACCTCCAGCGGCAAAACGGCAGTTTTTATACGGCTTATACAGGATACGCTGGAAAAAGGCAGGACAGCTATGCTGCTTGTGCCGGAAATTTCCCTGACTCCCCAGATGATAAAGCTGCTGTCACAGCATTTCGGCGATGTGATAAGCGTTATGCACTCAAAGCTCACAGGTACACAGCGGCTGTATCAGCACCAGAAGATTGTGGACGGAAAAGCAAAGGTTATTGTAGGCACGCGCAGTGCAGTATTTGCACCCTGCGACAATATAGGCCTCATAATTATTGATGAGGAGCACGAAAAAACCTTCAAATCAGAAAACAGTCCGAGGTATTCCGCAATCCGTGTGGCATCCTTTATTGCAAAGGAAAAAGGCGCAAAACTTGTGCTGGCTTCGGCTACACCGAGTATAGAAAGCTATTATCTTGCAAAAAACGGTTTTTATCACCTTCACAAAATGGATAAGCGTTACAACGATATGCCTATGCCCCGTGTGGAGGTCATAGATATGCGGATGCAGGCGATGATAGGGGACACAGGTGTTCTGTCAGACTCGGTTATAAAATATCTTGCAGACAATATTAAGGATGAAAAGCAGAGCATTATCCTTATAAACCGCCGCGGTTATTCCACAGTGGGTGTGTGCAGAAACTGCAGGGAAACCTTGCAGTGTGAGGACTGCAGTGTAAACCTTGTAAAACACAAAAATGCAGGTAAACTCAGCTGCCACTACTGTTCAAGAAGTTATCCCATAGCGGAAAAATGCCCGCATTGCGGCGGGGAAATACAGTATGTGGGATACGGTACCCAGAAGGTGGAAGAATATATACAAACCTGCCTGCCTTGCGCCCGTATACTGCGTATGGACGCGGATACAACAGGCAAAAGTGATGCCCACAGTGAAATGCTGTCGGATTTTGCCGCAAAAAAATATGACATACTTGTGGGTACACAGATGGTGGCAAAAGGGCTGGATTTTAAGGATGTAAATCTGGTATGTGTGCTTGGCATAGACGGTGCACTGAACCAGACATCCTACAATTCGGGCGAAACCGCATTCAACCTGCTTACACAGGTCATAGGCCGTGCGGGCAGATGGCAGAAGGACGCAGTTGCCCTTGTCCAGACCTATGACAGCGAAAATTCCATAATCAGCCTTGCACAGAAGGGTGATTATGAAAAATTTTACAGCGGAGAGATTGCTTTCCGCAAAATGAACATATATCCGCCTTTCTGCACAATGTGTCAGGTGGCGTTTACAAATGATAAGGAAATCGGGGCGGCAAAAGACGCGGCCGAATTTCTGAATATTATCAGAAAACAGTCACAGCAGCTGGAGGGTATGCCCCTTATAGTGCTGGGACCTGCACCATTTTCGGTGTCTATGGTAAGCGGAATCTACCGCTACCGTCTCACGATAAAATGTAAAAACACAAAAAAATTCAGGGATTTTCTGCGGCTGTGCATCGATGAATATCTCAGTAATAAAGAAAATAAATCGGGTATATATGTGAATATGAATCCGACACAGGAATAAAATAAAACTGACATACAGGAGAACTATTATGGCTATCAGAACAATTGTAAAAGACGGTGACCCAATCCTTAAAAAAGTTTGCCGTCCTGTAACAGAATTCAACGAAAAACTTGCTACTCTGCTTGATGATATGGGCGAAACAATGATGGCTGCCCACGGCCTCGGCCTTGCAGGCCCACAGGTTGGCATTCTGCGCCGTGTTGTAGTTGTGCTTGACCAGTACATCGACGAAGACGGCAACGAAGTTGATGAAATCATCGAACTTGTAAACCCTGAAATTGTTGAAAGACAGGGTGAGGTTACAATATTTGAAGGCTGTCTTTCCTTCCCGGGCAGAAACGGCGCAATCACACGCCCACAGTTCGTAACAGCAAAAGCACAGGACCGTGACGGCAATATGTTTATCATAGAGGCAGAAGATATTCTTGCCCGCGCTATCTGCCACGAATGTGACCACCTTGACGGTATCACAATCATGGACCACGCAACAAAATTCTACGAAGATATGACACCTGAAGAAATCAAAGCACTTAACCTGGACGAAGATTATGAATAAAAAAGATGTAAAAGTTCTGTTTATGGGTACGCCTGAAATTGCAAGAGGTTGCCTTGAACAGCTTGTAAATGACGGCTGGAATGTTATCGGAGCATTTACAAGAGAAGATAAGCCTGTTGGCAGAAAACAGATTATGACACCGCCGCCTGTAAAGGTGTGTGCGCAGGAGCACAACATTCCTGTTTACCAGCCTAAAACACTTAAAGGCGAGGCAACAGATGTTATAAAAGAACTGGCGCCTGACCTTATCGTTGTGGTGGCATACGGCAGAATTCTGCCCAAAGATGTTATCGATATACCGCAGTTCGGCTGTCTCAACCTTCATGTTTCGCTTCTGCCGCAGTACCGCGGTGCAGCACCAATCCAGTGGGCGCTTATAAACGGCGACAAACAGACAGGTGTTACAGTGATGCACATTGATGAAGGTCTTGATACAGGTGATATTATAGATGTTCTGCCTATAGGAATCGGTGAAGATGAAACACAGGAAGAACTTTTTGCCGATGTGGAAGAAAAAGGCAGGGTTTTCCTTTCACAAGTGTGTGAAAGGGTGGTTAACGGTACAGCATCACGCACACCGCAGGACCACACAAAAGCAACCCTTGCACCGCCGCTTACAAAGGAGATGGCTCTGTTCAGCTTTGATAATACAGCGGAAGTTATCCACAATAAAGTAAGGGGCCAGAACCCATGGCCAAGTGCACACTTTATGTTCAGTGATAAAAAAATCAAGGTTATCAGAACAAAAAAAGTGGATGCAAAAGGCAAACCGGGCGAAATTCTTTCCACAAAACCACTTGTTGTGGCCTGTGGTGAAGGAGCACTGCAGCTTGTGACGGTACAGCCTGAAGGCTCAAAGGCTATGGACGGCACAGCCTGGAGCCTTGGCAGAAGATTTAACAAAGGCGATATACTTTAATTAATTTTTGAGGTGATTTGATGTATTACGGTTATGGTATTGATATATACTATCTTATCCTTGTTGTTCCTGCAATTATCTTTTCCGTGTGGGCGCAGAACAAGGTGACAAGCACATTCAAAAAATACAATCAGGTGCGGACATACAGCGGTATGACAGGATATGAAGCTGCACGCAGAATTCTTTCCGCAAACGGACTTTACAATGTTGCGGTGGAACGGGTTAGCGGTAACCTTACCGACCATTATGACCCGAAGGCAAATGTTATCCGTCTTTCTGACAGTGTGTTCAATTCCAACAGTGTTGCTGCAGTTGGTGTTGCAGCCCACGAAGCGGGCCATGCTGTTCAGTATGCAACACATTATGCTCCCATCAAACTGCGCACAGCAATTATTCCTGTTACAAATATAGGTTCAACCCTTTCAATACCTGTTGTGCTCATAGGCTTCTTTATGGGCCTGCAGCCTCTTGTAAATATCGGCCTTCTGCTGTTTGCAACAGTTGCTGTTTTCCAGCTGGTTACCTTGCCGGTTGAATTCAACGCAAGCCGCCGTGCGGTAAATGCTCTTGAAATGGGCGGCACAATGGCTGATGACGAGATGAAAGCGGTTAAAAAGGTGCTCAGCGCAGCAGCTATGACCTATGTTGCGGCACTGGCTGTGTCTGTGGCAAACCTTCTGAGACTTGTACTGCGCTTTGGCGGCAGAAGCAGAGATTAAAATATGGATCTGTCAAGAAAATTAGTGGTGGACTGTCTTGTCAAGGTGGAAAAATCAGGGTTTTCAAACCTTGTGCTCACATCGGCAATAGACAGTCACAACCTGTCAAACCAGGATAAAGCATTTGCAACAAAGCTGTTTTACGGTACGGTTGAGCGCAAGCTTACACTCAATCATATCATTCAGAAACATCTTTCAAAACCTCTTTCAAAAATGGACAAAGAGGTTGTTGCAATACTGCAGAGCGGTCTTTATCAGATTATGTATATGGAATCGGTGCCGGATTATGCGGCTATCAACCAGGCTGTTGGCTTGTGTCCTGTTTTCAGAAAGACAAGCGCCAAGGGCTTGGTTAATGCTGTTTTAAGAAAGTGCAGAAATTTTGATATTGAAAAAGAAGTTTTCACAGACGAAATCACAGCACTTTCAGTAAAATATTCCGTTGATGCTGATATTGTAAAGATTATAAAAAAGGATTATGGCGACCAGACAGAAGATATTCTCAAAGGTATGTTTATAACTCCGAAATTTACGGTAAAAATCAATACAACAAAAATAACAGAAGAAAAATATAAACAGCTGCTTTCAGAAAAGGGCGTGGAATATAATGAAATGCCTGTGGCAGGAGCACTGGAAATTATCCACCGCGGCAGTGTAACGGATATTCCCGGCTTTAATGAAGGATATTTTTATGTTCAGGGTGTGACCAGCCAGTATGCTGTTTCGGCGGCAGGAATCAGAAAAGGATACGATGTCCTTGACCTTTGTGCAGCACCGGGCGGCAAAAGCTTTGCTGCGGCAATTGCACTTGACGGCACAGGCAGTGTAACAAGCTGTGACCCTAATCCGCCAAGGCTTAAACTTATAGAAGACGGTGCGGCAAGACTGGGGCTTGAAAATATAACAACAGTTCAGAACAGCGGCGAAGTTTATAACGGAAAACTTAAAAGGTATGATGTTATAATCTGCGATGTGCCGTGTTCGGGTATCGGCATTATTCCTAAAAAGCCTGACCTGAGATATAAATCAATGGCAGATGTAAAACAGCTTGCAGAATTGCAGTACAGCATACTGTCAACGGCGGCAGGCTATCTGAAAGAAAACGGAACAATTGTATATTCAACCTGCACAATCAACAAGCTTGAAAACGAGCAGGTAGTGGATAAATTTTTAAAAGAAAACCCTGATTTTAAACTTGAAAAACAGCATTGTCCTGTAGAAAATATCCTGAATGTTGATGAAAAGATTACATTTTTATCACATTTAACGGGATTCGACGGTTTTTTTGTGGCAGTGCTTAGAAAAATGTGATAAAATGGAAAGAGTAGATATTAAAAGCCTCAGCCTTGGTCAGCTTACAGAATATGTAAAAGACCTGGGACTCAAGAGTTTTAATGCAAAGCAGATATACATATGGCTTCATCAGAAAAATGTTGCTTCCTTTGAAGAAATGACAAATATCTCAAAGCAGGCGCGTCAGCAGCTGGAAGCGGAATGCGATATCGTAAACCTTGAAATTGCACAGAAACAGGTTTCTGTGGACGGAACAATAAAATATCTTTACCGTCTGCCGGACGGAAACTGTATCGAAAGTGTTCTTATGCGCTATGAACACGGCAATACTATCTGTGTGTCCAGCCAGGTAGGCTGCCGTATGGGCTGCAAATTCTGTGCATCCACACAGGGAGGAAAAATCCGTGACCTTACAGCCAGTGAAATTCTCTCGCAGCTTTATGCCACAGAGAAGGATACAGGGGACAGAATAAGCAATATTGTGCTTATGGGCATCGGTGAACCGCTGGACAATTTTGATAATGTAATCAGATTTATCGAGATTATAACAAGCGCGGAAGGCAAAAATATCAGTCAGAGAAATATCAGTCTCTCCACCTGCGGCATTGTGCCTAAAATATACGAACTTGCCAAGCTTAAACTGGGGATAACCCTTTCTATATCCCTGCACGCAACAACCAACGAGGCAAGAAAACGCACAATGCCTGTTACAAATGCCTATCCGCTGGACCAGCTTATGAAAGCCTGCAGGGATTACACAAAAGCTACAGGCCGCAGAATAAGCTTTGAATACGCTATGATAAAAGGGGAAAACGACACACAGGAAGATGCAGTCCGCCTTTCAAAACTTTTATCAGGCTTTATAAACCATGTTAATCTTATTCCGGTAAACCCTGTGGATGGTTCTCCATTCTCACAGAGTGATGCCAGAATTATAAAGGAATTCCAGAGCAGACTTGCTCAGTTAAATGTAAATGCAACAATCAGACGACGCCTTGGGCAGGATATCTCTGCTGCCTGCGGACAGTTAAGAAATGAACACAGGTGATTAAATGAAAATTGCAGGCACTACAAACATCGGCAACAGAAGAAGTGAAAATCAGGACAAATATGTGGCGGGCAGGTTGCTTAATACTGTCAGCTTCGGTTTTGTGTGCGACGGCATGGGCGGTGTAAACGGCGGCGCAGTAGCCAGCGGCATACTTGCAAAGTATATTGAAGACGCACTGTTCCTTCACAATGAAAGTCCTGCCTTCAATCAGGAAAAAACTGTGCTGGGAGCTATAGAGGATGCCAACATGGCAATCTACAATATGGGCAACAAAAAGCCGGAATATCACGGTATGGGCACAACAGTGGCAGGCGTGGTTGTTGACGGTGACCAGTGCACGGTTTATCATGCGGGAGATTCCCGTGTATATATTGTAAGGGACGGAAAACTTGCCCTTATCACAAAGGACCATTCGGTTGTTCAGGAACTTATAGACCAGAACAGACTTGCGCCGGAAGAAGCATATACTCATCCGCAGAGAAATCTTATAACCAGGGCAGTGGGCGTATCACCTCAGATTCAGGTGGATATTGCAGAACTGGAAGTGGCAGAAGGGGATATTCTGCTGTGTGCAACAGATGGTCTCACAAATTTTGTATCCTCATCGGATATTGTTGAAATTCTCACTACAGACAATGTTTTTGCAATGGCTGACAAACTTGTGGACAAAGCCTTGCAGAATCAGTCGACAGATAATATAACAGCAGTAGTATTGGCAATATAAGGAGACAGATATATGGAAAATTATATAGGAAAAGTTATTGACAATCGCTATGAAGTGTTATCCCTTATAGGCGTTGGCGGTATGTCAAATGTATACAAGGCTGTTGACCGTCAGACAGGTGCAGAGGTTGCAATAAAGTTTCTCAAGGAAGAATTTTTTGAAAATGAAGAACTTGTGCGCCGCTTTAAAAACGAGAGCAAGGCCATAAGCCTTCTTTCCCACGAATGCATCATTAAGGTT
>JAFSCM010000065.1 GCA_017436765.1 Oscillospiraceae bacterium | reverse complement strand
TCACAAAGGCAAGGTTCTTGTCTATCTTTACAGACCTGACCAGTTGGAAAATGACCTTACAGACTGCACAGCTGCCCATTTGCTAAGACAATGCGGATATTCCCTTAAAAACGGCAACAGCTGCATCGTTGAGCTTATAGACAGGCTGAATTCCGACAACAGTTTTCCCCACGAAATTGGTCTTTTTTTAGGATATCCGCCTGAAGATGTAGACGGATTTATGAACAAGAGTTCCTCTGCATTCAAGTACAGCGGTTTGTGGAAAGTTTACGGCGATGTTGATAAAGCCAAACAGATTTTCGACACATACAGAAGATGCTCTGAAATCTACAAGCACCGATGGAGTATCGGTCACAGCCTTGAACAGCTTGCCGTTTGTTTATAACAGAAGTTTCTATTAACCTTATATATATCCCTCTATAAAATAAGCCCCCATTGTAAAATGGGAGCTTATTTTTTCTTATATATTCTTTTTTACAGGTTATTTAAGCAGCTCTGCTGCCGCCTTTTCAGCCTGCAAAGCTTTTTTATAGTTTTTCAGGAATATTTCAAAGCCTGAAGTTTCCTGCGGATTCGGCATACATACAGTTGAGCTGACACCGGCAAAAATAATATTTTCAAGATATTCCGCCAGGGACATTGTGCCTTTTTCCTTCATATATTCTGCCAGTATTCCCATGCCCCAGGCACCGCCTTCTCCTGCAGAGGCAGTAACCTGCACAGGTGTATCAAGTGCGCTTGCCATCATCTGCTGTGCAACACCCTCCACTTTAAACAGTCCTCCGTGACCAAGCAGTTTTTCCACAGGAACATCTTCATCTCCGAGCAGCATATCGAGGCCGATTTTTACACAGGCAAAAGCTGCGTAGATGTGGCTGCGCATAAAGTTTGCAAGGGTAAAGCTGCCCTGAGGGTTGCGCAGAAACATCGGTATACCGTTTTCCACACCTGCAACAGGTTCTCCTGCAAAATAGTTGATGCTGCAAAGTCCGCCGCAGTCATAGTCTCCTTTTACCGCTTCTTTATAAAGATAACCGTATATCTCACCTATTTCACAGTCGGGCTTAAAATGCTTTGCAAAGCTGTGGAACACCCGTACATATTCGTTGATATCCGATGTGCAGGTGTTGCAGTGTACCATTGCAACAGGATGGCCGACAGGGGTTGTTACCATGTCAATTTCCTTATAGTAATTCTTAAGGCTCTTTTCAAGAACCAGCATTGCAAATATTGATGTACCTGCAGAGATATTGCCTGTCTTTGGCAGAATGCTGTTTGTGGCAACCATACCTGTGCCTGCATCCCCTTCAGGCGGACATATATCTGTACCGGGCTGAAGTCTGCCGCTTGGGTCGATAAGCAGTGCACCTGATTTTGTCAGCACACCTGCTTTTTCTCCTGCAGACATAACCTTCGGGAAAACTTCACAGAGTTTTTTGCCGAAGCCTTCTTTTGCTGTAAGCTCGTCAAATTTTTCTGCCATAGCGGCATTGTAATCGAGAGTAGTTTCATCAATCGGGAAGATGCCGCTGGCTTCGCCTATACCCACAACCTTATTGCCTGTAAGCTGCCAGTGAACATATCCAGCAAGGGTTGTTACAAAGTCTATGTCCTGAATATGTTGTTCTTTATTCAGCAGCACCTGATAGAGATGTGCTGCTGTCCAG
Organism: Oscillospiraceae bacterium; assembly: GCA_017436765.1. GTDB lineage: Bacteria > Bacillota > Clostridia > Oscillospirales > Ruminococcaceae > RGIG3102. The sequence continues at coordinate 16,913 of JAFSCM010000065.1, read as the reverse complement.
CGCTGAGGAATGTTGAAGCTGAATTCTTTGCTGAGAATTTCCGCTGCCTTTTCTGTTATTGTATTTCTCCAGGTACGGAAAGGAACAAGCAGTTTTCCCTCTCTGTCAAAGGCAAGATATCCGTGCATCATGGCAGAAAAGCCCATAGCATTGATTTTTGTAATTTCAACACCGTATTCAGCTTTTATCTGTGCGGCAATTTTGGCATAGCAGTGCTGCAGACCAAGCCATACATCCTCAAGTCTGTAGGAAAAGATGCCGTCAACCACCATGTTTTCCCATTCAAAGTCGGACTGTGCAATTATATTTGCCCCTTTTGTTGTGAGGACAGCTTTTATTCTTGTGGAACCGAACTCAACGCCAAGGGAGATATCGCCGTTTTCTATAAGATTTTTAATATTTTCAGACATATTATGTCTCCTTTATTTCTGTCCGTAATAGGCATTTGCACCGTGCTTGCGCAGATAGTGTTTGTCCAGCAGATTACTGTCCATAGCTGTAATGCTGCTGTTCATCATCATTGTATGCCAGGCCATAAAGGCAATTTCTTCCAGTACCACTGCATTGTGCACAGCGTTATCGGCATTTTTGCCCCAGCTGAACGGGCCGTGAGAAGCCACCAGCACTGATGGCACATCCTTTGGTGCAACTCTCCTTGTTTTGAAGGTTTCTACTATCACCTTGCCTGTGTTCAGCTCGTATTCTCCCTCAATTTCTTCCTTTGTCATATCCCTTGTTACAGGAATACTGCCGTAGAAATAGTCTGCGTGGGTTGTGCCAAGGGCAGGAATATCCTTTTTCATCTGCGCAAATATTGTTGCCCAACGGCTGTGGGTGTGAACTATGCCGCCAACATCATTAAAACTGCGGTAGATTTCAAGATGTGTGTCTGTATCGGAGGACGGTTTGTATCTGCCCTCCACCACTTTGCCGCTATGGAGGTCCACTACAACCATGTCTTCCGCTGTCATAGCATTATAATCCACACCGCTTGGCTTGATGGCAATTACGCCTTTTTCCCTGTCTATTTCCGATACATTGCCCCATGTGAATTTTACAAGGTCATATTCCGGCAGCAGCATATTTGCTTTAAAAACGCGTTCTTTAAGTTCTTTATACATAAAATCACCTATTTAAGTTTCCATGCAAGGTCTTTGAGGAACAGTTCTTCCTCCAGTTTTTCAGGTGTTGTCTCCTTTGTGATGTGTACAAATTCGATATCCATCATCTTTGCCCAGTCGCGCATCTGCTCTGCCGTTACATCATAGGACAGCACTGTGTGATGTGCACCGCCTGCTATAATCCAGCATTCAACACCTGTTGTAAGGTCAGGCATTGCACGCCACATAACGCGGGCAACAGGGAGATTAGGCATTTTCATAATCGGTTTAACACATACAATATCCTGAACAATAAGGCGCATTCTGCCGCCCATATCAATAAGGCTTGCAACTATGGCATCGCCCTCTTTGCCTTCAAAAACAAGACGGGCAGGGTCCTTTTCGTTCATACCGATACCAAGGTGGTGTGTTTCGATGCGTGGTTTTGTTGCTGCAAGGCTTGGGCACACCTCCAGCATATGTGCGCCAAGGGAGTATTCGCTGCCCTGTACAAGATGGTAAGTATAATCTTCCATAAATGCGGAAGCGCCGTTGCTGTTTTCGCCCATGGCTTTCATAATTGCTGTAAGGGCGGAAACTTTCCAGTCTCCTTCACCGCCGTAGCCATAGCCTTTTGCCATAAGATGCTGTGAAGCAAGACCAGGCAGCTGTTCCATACCGTAAAGGTCCTGGAATGTATTGGAGAATGCCATACATCCTTCGCGTTCCATCATCTTCTGTATTGCGATTTCTTCTCTTGCCTGATATTTTATTGCATCGATGTTGTCTGTTGCAATGTCATAGCTTGCTGTATATTCTGCCATAAGTGCATCAATTTCAGTTTCTGTAACAGCATTCATTTCTTTGACAAGGTCGCCTACTGCCCAGGTGTTCACCTGCCAGCCAAGTTTAATCTGTGTTTCCACCTTGTCGCCTTCGGTAACCGCAACTTCACGCATATTGTCGCCAAAGCGCATAACCTTCATCTCTTTGGAAACTGCAGCGCCTACAGCAGCTTTCATCCAGTCCGCAAGGCGTTTGTGCACCTTTTCATCCTTCCAGTAACCTGCAACAACCTTGCGTGGCATACGCAGTCTTGCAGCGATAAAGCCGTGTTCACGGTCACCGTGTGCAGCCTGGTTGAGGTTCATAAAATCCATATCAATTTCATCGTTTGGAATCTCAAGGTTGTACTGTGTTGCAAGGTGACAGTAAGGTTTCTGCAGATTGGCAAGGCCGTTTATCCACATTTTGCTCGGGCTGAATGTATGGCACCAGGTGATGATACCTGCACAGCTGTCGTCGTAGTTTGCTTCCTTTACAATATCAGTAATCTGGCTGTTGGATTTTGCAGTAACCTTGTATTCCAGCGGATATGGCAGCACTTTGGAAAGTTCCTCTGCCATTTCGGCACTTCTCTGTGCTACTGTTTCCAGCACTTCGGGGCCGTAAAGTTCCTGACTGCCCACAACAAACCAGAATTTATAATTTTTGATAGCCATAGTTGTTCTCCTTACTGCAACTTTATATACAAATGATAGTGTTCATCGCTTATTTTATTTAATGGTCTGAATTTTATATTGCCAAGTTCAAATTCGCAGTTACCATTGTGCACAATATTTTTTATATCAGCAGAATCAACAGTAATATATTCCCTGCTGTCGCTTATTGCTGCCAGCACATACGGACCCCAGCAGACACTTGCTGTTTTTTCATCATCAATGCAGGAACGAAGGTATGGTTTGCAGCCAAAACGGAAAGTTATAATTCCTTTTTCAATTTCAAAGATATAGTATCCGTCAGCTTCCTGTGGTTTTATAGGCTGTTTATCCAGTGCAATCTCTGCATCTGATGCCCACATAGGTTTGCGTACTTTAAGTGTTTTTGCAGAAAGTTTATCCACCCTGATTGCCATATCAAAGCTGTTTTTTTCCGCATCAGCGGCAATCTCCATTATATCCTCACCATTGTTGAGACGGTTTGGGATAAACAGATTTACAATTACACTGTCTTTATCCTTTGCGTAGATATATTCGCCGTATTTAAAGTGGTTTTCATAACCTGTGCCGTGACAGCAGCTGTTTTCTTCATTGTCAAAATGCTTGTGGCCGCCCGGACAGCTTGGCATAAAGTAGGTTGACAGACCGGTGGAACCGCTTATATCGCCGCTTGAAAGTATATGGTTGGTAACGGTGTTTTCATAATAGTGCATATAATCTGCACTGCCGTTATATTTATAAAGCTCACCCGTCAGCTTAAGCATATTGTAGCTTGCACAGCTTTCCGCTGTTTTGTCTCCGATGTACTTTGCAATCTGTTTTTTAGGCCGGAACATTTCTGTTTCACCTACACCGCCGATGGAATATATATGGTCAGCTGTTACAAAATTCCAGAAATTGTTTGCAATATCCCAGCGGTGTTTTTCACCGGTTGCTTCAAACTGTCTGAGCACACCGATAATCTGTGGAATATGCTGATTTGCGTGGATATTGCCCAATGCATCAATTCCCATCTTCATCTGCAGATACAGCTTGTCATTGTCAAAATATCTGCTTGCTGTGAGATATCTTTCGTCCTTTGTTATAAGATAAAGGTCTGCAAGAACCTCATTTATACCGCCGAACTCGCCCGCAATATACATTGACCACATTTTATCGCGCTGTGCTTTTGGAAGTCGGCTGAGACGGTTATATACCCAAAGACCAATTTTTTTGAGAATATCAAGAGCCTGCCTGTTGTCACCATAAAGATAGCAGTCTCTCAAGCCTGCCATTATCTTGTGGAGGGTATAGTATGGTGCCCAGATTTTAGGGTAAACTGTATAAACTTCCAGCAGGTCAAACTGGCTTTCATCGTAAGCCGAAAGGAAGCCTTCTTTAAACTTCTGCGGCTGCTGTGCCATAGCCTCCTGAACCTTTGCAAGTTCTTCAACCATATAATCCAGCTTTTCCTTTATCTGCATATTGCCGGTTGCTCCGAAACACAGTGCAAGACCTGAAAGAAAATGGCCTGTTGTGTGGCCTTTCAGATTGCATTCAGATGCATCCCAGCCTGTCATAGGCTGTGCACCTTTTGTATCAATACCTGCTGCAGCGCGGAAGTTATAAAGATAGCTGTCACAGTCTTCTTTTTCAAAATGCTCCATAACACGCTGCTGCTGTGCAAAAAATCCGCTGCCGTATGTAAGGCGAATATCCTTTATGCTGTATGTATCAATCTGCTTCTTTATCTCTGCGGTTGGATTCAAAAGGTTTTCATCTTCCGTTACAACCACTGTTGCATTGACGGTAACCTCGTTCTGCAAAAAGCCTTTAACCACAAATTTACCATCTGTTTTTATATTTTGTGCCGAAACTTCAGCCCATTTTACAGGCATCATGGTATCTTCTCCAAGATTGTTTACCGCAACAACAGTCAGTGGCAGGTCAGGCAATGTATCCGGTTTTGTGTAAACCGTGATATCGTGTGCAGATACAAGTGTAAAAGGATACTCCATCTCCAGAATATTTGCGGTGTACACCTTTGTTTTTGTCACAGGGCCGTTTGTTGCTGTAAGTGTCAGCTTTACCTCTCTGTTGCCGCCTGTAAACGGAGGGCGGTACACCTTGCCCGTATTGCTCAGTCTTCTTTCATCATCACTCTGCCAGGAAAAAACCGTGCCGTTCTCCCCTGTAAGCGGCAGACTGATATCCGCTTCAACCGTAGAGAGATTTCCAAGGTAGATGCGCTCTATATCCATGTCAATCAGCTTTTCGGCCAATAACTTATTGTTCAAAATATGCACCCCAAATCCGTATATTTTTAATCTGTTTACATTATATATAATTCCCAAGTCAACTTTCAAGGCTTATATAAAAATTAGTTTTATCTGTCAAAACATAATTTCATATCTTTAAATATCAGCATAATTTGTATATAATCAAAACAGTGATACTTTCATAAGGAGGGTTTGATATTTATGGAAGATAAAATGCTTATAAAAAAATACCGTCAGCTGGACTATGACCTGGCGGCAGTGCACAGCCTGCTGAACAGCACAAGGGAAAACAGGTTCAGACTGTTTGTACCGACAGAAAGCAACTGCCGCATTGTGGCGGAACAGCTTAATCTGCTTAAAAACCGCATCGATGCCCTTGAGGTTGCAGGAAAACCTTTTGAATTTATAAAAAATCATTTTCAGGACTTTTTTTACAATCTCAATCTTCAGTTTGAGACTATGCGCAGCAATCCGCAAGGGTACATATATTTTCTCGGTGGCCAGATAACCCCTATGATTCTCTGTGCTGAAAATTTCACAGACGGATACAATCTTCTGATATCCCGTTTCAGCTTCATAAAAGAAATAGTAAATGTTCTCCAAGCAAACTGCAGGGACGACAGGCAGAAAACCGCCCTCAGCGATGCTTTGGGATATATGAAAAACAACCTTAATGTAAACAAATGCGAATATCACAGTTTTTACGAATTTCTGGGCAAGGAAAAAGAAGATGCCCTGATAAATCTTGTGGAAGATACTGAACAGTTTTTAGACGAAAAACAGCAGCAGCTGAGCGGCGGCAGAAACGAAGAATATGTTATGCTTGCAGACAGCGCAACCCTGCCTGTTGATATTGAACGGTATAAAAATATTCTCAGTGTAAACATCGGCGTAAATATGGACGAGCTGCTGCAGTGGTATGAGGCTGAAACAGAAAAAACCCGCAAAGAGTGCTTTGACATTGCAAGAAGCCTTGATATTCCTGAAAACAATCCACAGACTATGGCGGAAATCAATGATATTCTGCTGAAATATGCAGGCCCTGCTGACAGCCCTGAAGAGATGTACGCCCGTGCAAACAGCTATATAAAACGCACAAGAGCAATAGCCCACGAATATGTATGGATGCCAAAAGACGAAAACTGTGTTATCGAAAAGGTTCCTGTTCAGCTTAAGGTTGCATACCCCTGGGGCGGATACGAAGGCGGATACCGCTTTAAAAATCCTATCGTGGGCAGAATGTTCCTTAACAACTACAACTACAAAGCCATTACAGACGGCTGGATGAAGATTAACACCCTGCACGAGGCATATCCCGGTCATCATGTTCAGCATGTGCGCAGCATAACCGACCCTATCCCCGAAACAATGAAAATCGGTGCCAAAAATGTACCTCTCCACGAAGGTACCTGTCTGAGAACAGAACGCGCCTTTGAATTTGTTTTTGCAGAAGATCCGTTCTATCCGCTGTTTGTGGCATACCGCAGACACCACACTTCTGTGAGAATAAAAGTTGACCTGTGGCTGCGGTACTTCGGAAAAACCATCGGCGAAGCTGTGGACCTGTACCAGCAGGAACTTGGCTTTGACCGCCAGACAGCAAGATATCAGGTTCAGGCTCACGAAAATGATGAAGGCTATTTCACCAGCTATTACTACGGTATGAAAAAGCTCTGCGAATGGGAAAAACTGTACGGATATGACAAAAAATCGTATACACAGCTGCTGTTCAGTGTGGGCGGCGTTTCCCTTGAAAACTTTAAACTGTATCTCGATATGACCGATGAGGAAAAATTTATGCTCACCCACGCCTTTGGCAGTCTGTATCAGTTTGAATAACAAAAATCAGCAGGAGGTCGCTTTTCCCTCCTGCTGTTATTTTCATATAAATGTTTCGGTAAAAACTATTTTTGTGCAAATATTTACCATAAAAAGTGTTTTTTACACTTGATAATATATATTTTATGTTTATAATTAAAGTATGACAGCCTTTTATAAACCAATAACTGTCAGAAAGCCATAGGATATTACATCCTGTGGCTTTTATTTTTTTGCATTACCTGTTTTTTATTTTAAAAAAAATATTCTTCCATCTTCTCTGGCTTGCCCTGATAACCTGTCCGTCCGACAGAAATATCATATAATTTTTAAATTTATCTATATGTGCCATATTTACAATATAGCTTTTATGTATCATTATAAAACCATAGCCTTCCAGCAATTTATATATATCGCCTATTCTGGTTTTAACCTCATATATACTTCTGTTTTCTCCCGTTACATTTATCTCTGCCGTTTTGTTGAAGCTTTCCACATACAGAATATCCTTTATTTCTATAACATATTCATTTCCTTTATTTGTTACCACAATATTATCCTGCTGCAGCTCAATATTTTTTATTCCAACAATATCCGTGGTCTCCATTTTATCACCTCATTATGTATATTATAAATATATTATTTTTATAATAATTTTATCATATTTTTTGCATATATCAATATGTTTATTTTTAAGATAAAATTATTATGAGGTGATGATGTTATGGAAAAACCATTCAGAATAGAAGGAAAAGGTGAATCATCCAACAAAACCGTAAGATTGCCAAACGACCTTATCTGCCGTCTTGAAACGGTTGCACAGGAAAAAAATCTTTCTTTCAGTGCAATTGTTATTCAGTGCTGTGAATATGCTTTGGAAAATCTTGAAGAATAATATAACGATATATGCTTTTTCTCTTTACAGCATTTAACATAGCCGTATAAGCAAAAACAGTCTGTTTTTTTGTTAAGCAGACTGTTTTTTATTTTATACGGATTTATTGCTGATTTCCATAACCTTCTGCGCGGAATAAAGCACAGCTGCACGGGAAGCTTCAAAGGTTGTGCCGCCCTGCATAAATGTGGTGTATGGTGCACGGACCGGTGCATCGCAGCTGAGTTCTATGGATGAACCCATTGTAAAGGAACCGCTTGCCATAATAATGTCGCTGTCATAACCCGGCATAGGGCTTGGATACGGTGTTGCAAAGCTGTCGATAGGGCTCATATGCTGGATTGCCTGACAGATTGCAATAAGATTGTCTGCATTTTCTGCAGCGATGGATGTTATGATATCATTTCTGTCTTCGGAGTAATGCGGGTCGGTTGCGAAACCGATTCTGCTGTAAAGACAGGATGCATATATGCTTGTTTTTATTGCATTTGCTGTTATCATCGGTGCAAAATACACGCCCAGATACATACTGCGCAGAACATCCATTGTACAGCCTATTTCCCTGCCTGTACCCGGAGCTGTAAGACGGTGTCCGCATTTTTCCACAAGGTCTTTCCGTCCTGCTATATATCCGCCTGTAGGGGCAATACCACCGCCCGGATTTTTGATAAGTGAACCTATGATAAGGTCTGCGCCGTATGCGCAAGGTTCTTCCTTGTGGGTAAATTCACCGTAGCAGTTGTCAACTGTTACAATGATATCCGGATTGCCTTCCTTTGCAGCCTTGCTTATTGCTGCAATCTGTTCCAGACTGAGTGCTTTGCGGGTGGAATAACCGCGGCTTCGCTGGATGTGGCATACATTGGATGTCTTTGCCATCTCTCTGATGCCGTCAAGATCAGGCTCGGAATTTTCCAGCAGGTCTGTCTGCTGATAGCTGATGCCGTAATCCTTAAGTGAACCGTAGTTTTCATCGCTGCCGTCTATGCCGATTACACCAAGAAGTGTATCGTAAGGTCTGCCTGTTGCGCACATAAGTGTATCGCCTGCACGGAGCACACCAAACAGAGCTACCGTAAGGGTATGTGTGCCTGACATAAAGTTGTGGCGGCAGATTGCATCTTCAGCGCCCATAATGTCCGCAAAAAGTCTGTCCAGACCGTCGCGGCCCATATCATCATAACCATAGCCTGTTGTGCCCACAAGGTGCTGTGCGGAAATACGGTTTTCCTTGAAAGCCTTGAGCACTTTAAGCTGATTGTACTGCTGAACTTCCTCAACTTTTTCAAAATAAGGTTTGCAGAGTTCCATTACCTCTTTATCAACACGGAGAAGCTCCGGGCTGATATCAAAAAAATGTCCTATCATTTTACTTTACCTGTCTTTGTACAAACTCAATGTTCCGATTTCTTCAAACCCCAGTTTTTCATAAAACGGTTTCAGGGAATCTTCACACTTCAATATAACTTTTTTATCCTTGTTCTTTTCAATTATGTAGTACAGCACCTGTGCTGCCAGCCCCCTGTTTCTGCATGCGGGACTTGTGGAAACAAATGTGATGTACACTGTATCTTCGCCATACTTTGTGGCTATGGCACCTGATACTATTTTTCCGTCCTCTGTGATATAGCACAGTTCTGCTATGCCGCTGTTCACTTTTCTGGAAAAATTGGAGTATACAATATCAAAATTCAGACCGTGAAAATTTGAACAACAGAATTTTATAAATGAATATCTGTCATCATTTACAGTAACCTGTTCTGTACAGGGTTTTATTGTGCCGCGATACTCCATTATATGCAGTGTCCGGCTTTTTTCAAAAGGCAGATGGCTTATCTGACTCTCGATAGTTTTTACTCCGCAGAAATTGCAGAACATAACAATCTCTTCCAGCTCATCGGCCGACGATCTGCCGCAGAGGGTGAGATTGATGCCCGAAAGCATAAAAGCACAGTTTTCCATTACATAGAAGCTGTTTGTTTCCTGTACCTGACCGCTTATATAGTCAGCATAGATTTTCTGACCTGTAAAACCTGATGCCTTTATTATGCTCTCGAACCTTTTTACATCCTGAGATGCACTTTTTATCATAATTTGTTTACCAGTTCTTTATAGTGTCTGCCCCTGAACTCAAAGTTCGGATAAAGGTCAAAGGCAGCAGATGCAGGAGAAAGGCTTACTATATCCCCTTCTTCTGTATTCTCATACATCAGCTGTACAGCCTGTTCCATACTGTCTGCATGAAGTATTTTTATATCGCTTGCAGCAAAATCCGGATGTTCCAGCACAACCTTTTCAATTTTTGGCCCTGTCTGTCCCATAACCACAAGAAGTTTTACATGGTCAAGCACAGGTTTTGCCAGAGGTTCGTAAGGGATATTCTTATCGTATCCGCCTGCAATGATGCAGATTTTCTGCGGAAAGGCCTTAAGGCCTGCGATAACCCTTGTAGGGCTTGTTGCGATGGAATCGTTGAACCACTGAACACCGTTGAGTGTGCGCACAGGTTCAATGCGGTGTTCAACGCCTTTGAACTCTCTTGCCACTTTTGCCATTATTTCATCTGAAACATCACCTTCCACCGCAGCGAATGCAGCAAGGAGGTTTTCAAGGTTGTGCAAACCGCGCAGGGCAACTTCGCTCTGGTGTACAATCTGTCTGCCGTCAAGTGTAAGATAACCTTCACCGTCGATGTATCCGCCGTTGTCAATTTCTGACAGGCGTGTAAAGAAACGCACACTGCCCTTTACATCAGCTTCCATGCCTCTGGAAACTTCATTTTCATAGCCGAGAACAGCTTTGCAGTTTTCGTTCTGATAAATGAGGATATTGCGCTTTGCATCGATATACTCCTGCATATCCTTGTGGTGGTCAAGATGGTTTGGGGTTACATTTGTAACAACCGCAACATCCGGTGACTGTTTCATACTGATAAGCTGGAAGCTGGAAAGTTCCACAACCGCAACATCTGTTTCCTCCACTTCTTCTGCTACCGGCAGAAGTGCACGGCCGATATTGCCGCCAAGGTATACCTTTCTGCCGCTTTCTTCCAGCATTTTTGCAATAAGGCTTGTGGTTGTTGTTTTGCCGTCGGAACCTGTTACCGCATAGATTTTGCAGGGACAGAGACGGAAGAAAAGTTCCATTTCGCTTGAAACTTCCGTGCCGCCCATAAGTTCGTCCTGAAGTTCTTTTGTAAAGAATTCAAAACCCGGAGTTCTCATAATAAGATCCTGGTTTTTAAGACCTTCAAGATAGTTTTCTCCGAGAGAGAGATTTATGCCAAGTTCCTTTAAAGTTTCTGCATATTCGCCGAAACCGCTGAGTTCCTTTTTATCGCAAAGGGTTACAACTGCACCTTTTTCCGCAAAGATTCTGATAAGCTGTTTGTGGCTTACACCTGCGCCGATAAATGCAACCTTTTTACCCTTGAGTTCACTATAAAATTTTTCTGCTCTGATATTCATACAGTCACCTCTGTAAAATATTTTATTATATCTGATATATTATATTCTTTTATTAAATTTATATCAAGTGTTTATATAAAAGCTGTCAAAATGACAAAATAATTATCCTTTGCGGACAATATTTATACACATTTACAAAGTTGTATTTTCCGTTGATATTGCACCGCAAAAGTGATACTATTATATTTAGAGAAGTATGTATTTTCCTTTGTTTATGAGGTATTTTTATGTTTGATTTTGAAAAAGATTTTGGCTCCAAGCTTTTTAGCGATTCTGTTATGAAACAGCGGCTGCGTCCCGAAACCTATGAGGCTGTAAAAAAAATCAGAGATGAAGGCATGGCATGGGACCCTGCTGTTGCCGATGAAGTTGCCGATGCGATGAAAAACTGGGCTATGGAACAGGGTGCAACCCATTTTGTACACTGGTTTTCCCCTCTTACCGGTACAAACAGCGGCCGTCACGACAGTTTTCTTGACGGCAGCAAGGACGGCAAACCTATTATAAAATTTTCCGGCAAACTGCTTTCCAAAGGCGAAAGTGATGCCTCCAGCTTTCCTTCAGGCGGTCTGCGTTCCACCTTTGAAGCCCGAGGCTACACTGTATGGGATGTGACAAGTCCCTGCTATATTCAGGGAACAACCCTGTATATTCCTACTGCCTTTGCTGCATTTACAGGAGAAGCCCTTGACCAGAAAACACCTCTGCTGCGCTCTGCCCAGGCAGTAAACAAACAGGTGGTAAAGGTTATGCATCTGCTTGGTTTTGACGATATAAAATCGGTAAAACCAACAGTTGGTGCCGAACAGGAATACTTTCTTGTAGACAAAGAATATTACTCAAAACGCCTTGATATAAAGATTACAGGCCGCACCATCTTCGGTGCAAAACCGCCGAAAGGCCAGGAGATGTGCAACCATTACTACGGCAGCACAAAGGACCGTGTACGCGACTATATGCGCGATGTGGACCGTCAGCTGTGGGAACTTGGTGTTCCAAGCAAAACCGAGCACAACGAGGCTGCACCGGGCCAGTTTGAAGTTGCCTGTGTATACACCGACGCAAACATAGCCTGCGACCACAACCAGATTGTAATGAACATTCTGCGCAAGACAAGCGTAAAGCACAATCTTGCATGTCTGCTTCACGAAAAACCTTTTGTGGGCATAAACGGCAGCGGCAAGCACAACAACTATTCCCTTGCCACAGACACGGGCGAAAACCTGCTTAATCCGGGTGACAATCCTGAAGAAAACATAAAATTCCTTATCACCCTTGCAGCATTTATCAAAGGTGTTGATGAGCACGCAGACCTTCTGCGCCTTTCCGCAGCAGTAAGCGGCAACGACTACCGCCTTGGCGCACACGAAGCACCTCCTGCCATAATCTCCATATATCTCGGGGACTATCTGCAGGGTATTCTGCATAAAATCTCCCTTGGAGAAAATGCACACAGCGACGAACACCACAAGCAGATGAATCTTGGTGCAAAGGTGCTTTCACCCTTTGAACTGGATGAAAATGACCGCAACAGAACAAGTCCTTTTGCTTTTACGGGTTCCAAGTTTGAATTCCGTATGGTTGGTTCTTCCCAGCCTATCGGCTTTGTAAACACCGTTATCAACGCTCTTGTAGCTGTAAGTATGAAGGAATTTGCGGCAGAGCTTGAAAAAGCCGAAGACAGAACTGCAAAAGCATATGAAATTGTAGGGGAAGTTTACAAAAAACACGGCCGTGTTATATTCAACGGCAACGGATACTCTGAAGAATGGGTTGAAGAAGCACACAAGCGCGGCCTGCCTGATATAAACTGTACCATTGACGCCATACCGACAATTATCAGACCTGAAAACATCAGATTTTTTGAAAAGGCCCATACCTACAGCGAAGCTGAATGTCACGCAAGATATGAAATTCTGCTGGAAAATTATGTAAAAACCATTACTGTTGAACTCAATACAGCACTTGAAATGGTAAACAGGCTTTACCTGCCTGCCGGTGCAAAATATCTTGGCAAACTTGCGGAAGGCAACCATTTCGGATATAAAACAGGAGTTTTGTGTCAGGCTGCCATAAGACATCAGAAACAGGTTGCAAAACTGGTTGATGAAATTTCGGAATACACACAGAAACTTACAGCATCCTTTGATGCCGCACTTAACCACAGCGACAAGATGGAAACTGCAAAAGGTTTGTATTTTGCATTGCGCGATGACCTTGGCGATTTGAGAAAAGCTGTTGATACTCTTGAAATGTATATGCCTAAAGACGAATGGCCTACACCAAGCTACACAGACCTGCTGTTCTATCTGTAATATATATTTACAGTCATTTTTACTGTTTTAATACTGTATCTATTCATAAAAAACAAAAAGCCGATGCAGATGCATCGGCTTTTTCTTTTTATTCAGTTTTCAATTCCTTTTCTGGAGTTTATGCCGCGGTCGAAAGGATGTTTGATTTTCTTTACTTCAGAAATATAGTCTGCAATTTCGCACAGTTCAGCGCCCGGATTTCTGCCTGTAAGAACAATTTCCAGTTTTTCAGGCTTGTTTCTGAGAAATTCCAGTGCTTTTTCGTTGTCGATAAACTGCAGTTCGAAGCAGGACATAAATTCGTCCATAACCAGCATATCGGCGTCGCCTTCAACTGCCAGCTGTACTGCCTTTTCAAACTGGCGTGTATATGCAGCTTTTGCTTCTGCTTTTTCTTCTTCTGTCATATTCCATACAAAACCGAAGTTTTTTTCGCAGAACACAAGCTGGAGATTAGGGATTCCGCGGAGGATTTTAAGCTCGCTGGAGTAATCCCCTTTCATAAACTGTGTAAGCACAACCTTCATACCTGCGCCGAGTGCGCGCACTGTAAGGCCCATTGATGCGGTAGTTTTGCCTTTGCCGTCACCGCAGTAGATGTGGATTAAACCTTTCATTGATGTTTCCTCCTGTATAAAAACAATTCTATTCACCGATAAAATACAATAAAAAGCATATTGCAAGCAAATCTGCACAGCCGCCTGGACTGATGTTGAGCTTTACAAACTCATCGTTCATCTGTCTGAGATGTTCTGACACATTGTCACCGTCTGCAATCTCCCGTGCCCTGCTCTGTACCTTTATGAGTGTCTGCTCATCCGAACGCTTTATGATATTTGTATCCTGAACTTCACAAAGCAGTTTCAGAAGCACCTTTACACCTGCTTCATCAACCGATGCTCCGTCCCGCATAAGCTGACAAAGCAGCGGATATGCCCCTCTTACAGCAGGATATCCGGCTGCCGCCTGACCGCGGATTCCCTTGATATTATGTGTTTTGAAAAGCTGTTTGCCAAAGGATTTGTGAATATTCTGATCTTCAAAATCCTCCATTGAAAGCTGTGCCATCTGCGCACATACATCCAGTATGTTTTCAGCCGATACATTCTGGCCGTTTTCCGACAGATAGGCTGTTGCTGCAACAATAAGCCCAAAGGAGAATATTGCGCCCTTGTGGGTATTCACCCCAAAGGTATGCTGATACATTTTGTTTTCCGCTTCAAGGCCGAGATAACGCAGATTGCTGAAAAGTGTCTGCGGAGTTTTATCACACAGCTCAATGGCTTTCAGTGTACACTTTTTAAAGTAATCATACAGTGCTGTTGAGCTGTTGATAAAGGTGTAGAAATCCATATCACTGTGTGAGCCGTTGTCTGCTCTGTCCACAAGACCTGGTTTTGGGGTTACTGAAACCTCATACATCAATGCTTTCACAGCCTGCTGTGCAAGCCAGTCAGCATACTGATTATTGAAATAGTTGCAGATGCGGCTGATAAAATGCTGCTGCAGGTCTTCCACGCTGTGCTTTCTTGAACGGGCACAGCCACTTCCTTCGCTGCCGCATATCATACAGTTTCTTCCGTCCATACCGATATCCGCACGACTTACCTTTTCACCGTCAGGTTTGATAACATCAATATCGAACAGTCTGCCCAGTTCAAAATTATCCTCAATCTGCACCATAAGGCGTTTGATTTTGAGCGGGTCTTCATTGAGTGAAATATAGCCCTCAACTCCCGTTTTTTCAACAATCTGTTCTGCTTTTATTGTTTGGATGCCGTTCTGCTCGAGAAGTCTGTAAATCTTTGCAACACCTTCAGCAAAAGCTCTCATTATGCAATCGGAAATTTTGTACGGACCTGCAATATTCATTGTGAAACACACAAGGCAGGAACAGCTTCTGAGCATTTCTTCCTGACGCTGTACGCGTTTTTCCCTTGCCTGGAGCATCAATGGCAGATCAACATAGTTTTCCTGATTTTTTAATCTTTTTATTTCAACGCTACTTTTTATAACGGTAACCTTCTTTTTCCAAATATTCGTAAGTGGTTGGCGGTACAAGATTTTTTACACCTTCAATATCGCCTTTGTGGAGATAATCACGCACAACAGAAGCACTTATTGCCCTGCCGTCACATTCCTTGCGCTGAATTTCCACAACTTCAATTCCGTATGATGAAAGCACCTGCTTCATCTGCTGATTGTACGCATTTGTAACCTGACAGGTTGGTTCTGTGCCTACAAAGCGTTTGGATATATTCATCTTCTTTGCAAAGTGCTCACAGAATATTTTAAGGTCAAGGATACAGTTTGCATCCTCTGCCTTGGAAATATCCTTTATAAAATATGTGGGGAATACTGCAGAAGATATAAGATAATCGCTTGTCTGGTGAACAATAACATTGGGTATATCTGCAACACCTTTTTTAACAAGGTCATAACGCACTGCTGCAGGGAATTCGCTCTTGTCCTCGCTTAAAACAAAAAGATGGAGTGTATCGCACTGACCTGCTGCTGTTTCCACAAGATAGCGGTGACCGTTTGTAAACGGGTTGCAGTTCATAACAATGGCACCGATGTTTTCGCTGGTTTCGCCTTTTGGCAGACTGTCGATGTATTTGTCTATGCCGCCCCGCTCATTTTCCATAAGCAGAATATCTTCTGTCTGTGTGATTTGGTAAAAGCCCATATCACTGAACATCTGATAGTTCTTTGGTTTTGTAAAAAGGAAAAGGTGTTTGATTCCCTTTTCGTTTGCGCGGTTTATCATAAGGGTAACAACCCTTGGAGAAAGGCCGTAGCCCTGATAGTTTTCTGATACCGCAATACATTTGAGAACATTTGCGTGGAGAGAGCAGGTTGCAGCTATATTGCCGTCGCCGTCAACAAGGTTACAGGTTTCCTCTATCTGTTCATCATATCTTAAATCCTGCTTTGCCAGAAATTCTTCCAGTTTTCTGCGTTTGCGTGGATTCAAAGGTGAACCGAACTCCTCGTAAAAATTGGTATATTCCATTTTGCTCCTCCAAAAGTAGTTATTTTAACAGAAACCCTACCACCTAAGTGATAGGGTTTCCGCTATTTATATTATAACTCAATTACTGATCGGTTACAACATTACTGTGTAACAACTTTTTTGATTGTATCGATAACTGTGCCGTCTCTGTAAAGAACTTTGGCAACAACTCTGTCTTCATCAAGTTTGATTGGCTGTGGAACGCCTGTGATTTTTTCTGCAATTGCTTTGAGCTCGTCAATTTCAACTACAGGGAGACCTGCTTTAACAAGTTTTTCCTTGAGTTCAGGTCTGTTAGGGTTAACAGCGATACCTCTCTGTGTTACAACAACGTCAACTGTGTGACCCGGTGTTGTGATGCATGTTACACGGTCAACGATAAGTGGAAGACGTGCACGAACCAGCGGAGCGATGATGATTGCAAGTTTGGAACCTGCTGCTGTGTCAGCGTGGCCGCCTGAACCGCCCATGATGTAACCGTTGGAGTCTGTATGTACGTTTACGTTGAAGTCAAGGTCAACCTGTGTTGCACCAAGAAGAACAAC
>JAFSCM010000064.1 GCA_017436765.1 Oscillospiraceae bacterium | reverse complement strand
TTACGTTACCGTCAACGATTGCTGCAAGACCTCTGGAGAAGCCGTTTGTAAGAGCTTCATCAATGCCGTTGCCATCACGGAGTTCTTCTTTGATTCTTTCAAATGTAATAACGTTAGCGTCAACACCAATACCGATAGCAAGGATGATACCTGCGATACCAGGAAGTGTAAGTGTGAAGCTGTTGTAATCCGGGAAGAAACCGGAAATACATGCCAAAGTTGTTGCAACCTGACCGAGAAGTGCGATTACAGCGATAACACCAGGCAATCTGTAGATAGCGATGATAAAGAGAGCAACAAGGATAAATGCAATGATACCTGCTTTTACCATAGCGCTGAGAGAAGATGCACCGAGTGTTGGGCTGATTGTGGAAAAACTTTCTGCAGAAAGGTTAAATGGCAGAGAACCTGCATTGATTTTGTCTGCAAGAGCTTTTGCACTGTCTGCATCAAAGCTGCCTGTGATAATTGCGTTGCCGTCTGTGATTGCAGACTGTACTGTAGGAGCGGAGATACATTCTTCGTCCATCCAGATAGAAATTACACCTTTTTTAGGAGCAAGATCTGTTGTTGCTTCTGCAAATTTTGCTGCGCCGTCGCCTGTGAGTTCAAGATGAACAACATATTCAATCTGACCTGTTGTTGTATTCTGCTGGCTGCCTGCAGAAGCTTTTTTGATATCGTCGCCTTCAAGAATAATGTTGTCTGCAGTTTTATCTGCTGCAAGACCGTCACCGTAGCCTTCTCTGAAAGTAAGTACAGCACTTGCACCTATTTCGTTGATAGCATGTTCAGGGTTAAAGTCTTTTTCATCTTCTTTCCAAGGGAAACGAACTATAATTCTGTCTTTGTTGTAGTCAATATAAACTTCATGGTCTGTGATATTGAGACCAACAAGTCTCATTTTAATAATGGACTCTGCAGCTTCAAGTTCTTCATCTGTAGCGTCCTGACCATCTGCAGGCATAAATGTTGCATCTACGCCACCTTTAATGTCAATACCAAATCTTATATCGCTTGCGCCTTTGAACCATACGGTTTCAGTGTCGCCATATACCTGTTTAATACCGAAGAATGAGGTATATGTCAAAGCGAAGATAAGAGCGGCAACTATAAAGAATATAGATTTGCCTCTTCTTTTCATAATTTTCCTCCATTTTTAAAACAGTGCCTTATATTATATGCTTTTTCACAACTTTAGTCAATTACTTTATTAGCATTATTAATAAATAATTCTATAATTAATATTATAATTTAAAATATAATTTTCATTCCAGTCTGTGTTGATGATTGATATTTGTTTCAATTTAAAGTATAATAACATTAAGTTGAAAACAATCGGATTCAGGAGGTATATATGGACAGTAAAAAAATGAAATGCGGCGATATCCGTGTTGCCCTGGACGAAGAGCCCGTTATCTGGATGGATCGCAAACGCGTTACAATCTTTGCTTTACCTTGGTCATTTACAAAATATGAGCTCACCCCTTCCCGTCTTACCATCTCTACTGGCTTAATTAATCAGCGTGAAGAAGAAGTGCGTCTTTACAGAGTTAAAGATGTTACATACACCCAGTCATTGATTGAAAGAATCGGAGGAACAGGTACGCTGAGAATTATTTCCAACGATGCCTCTGTACCTGAAATACACCTTGACCACATAAAAAATGCACGCAAGGTAAAAGATGTTATCTCTCAGTCTGTTGAAATTGCACGCAGAGAAAACGGTGTGCGCACTTCTGAACTTATGGGCGGCGGTCCCGGCCCAGGCGGTCCTTTTGTGGACAATGACGGTGCAGAATCACTTGGACCTAATATGGTTCCTGATTTTGACGGCAACGGTATTGATGACAGAACAGAATAACACATATTTTCAGAAAACACAGGCTTTCATCAGTCTGTGTTTTTCTTGAGTTATTCTGATGACAATGGTATAATAGTTCAGATATAAATTTATTTGAAAGGTTGTGTTTAAAATTAACCTTAACATAAAAAATAACAGTAAATTAAAGACTGCCTTTATGGGTGGTTTAATAGGTTTTCTTGTATTTCTGCTTATTTACGGCTTTGCTCCGCTTAATCCTGTAAATGAACAGTTTGTGCTTACAGGTTATCTTGAAAAGGATGTTGCCCAGCATTATGCAGGCTGGAAGCTTTACCGCAACAGTCCGTGGAGTTTTCCTCTCGGTGTAGGCGAATATATAGAAGCCCCTTACGGCAACAGTGTCTCCTATACCGACAGCATTCCGCTGTTTGCAATATTTTTCAAGGCACTTTCCCCTGTTCTGCCTCATACATTCCAGTATTTCGGAATTTTTGTTGCTTTATGCTTTATCCTGCAGGGTGCTTTCGGTGCATTGCTTGTTTCGCTTTTTTCAGACTGCATATTTTTCTGCGGTCTCGGCGGAGCAATGTTTTCCTTTGCTCCTGTTCTTATCGAACGCGCATTCCGTCACTGTGCTTTAACTGCCCAGTTTCTGATAATAGCTGCCCTGTACTACTATTTCAGAAGCAAAAAAAACTGTTGCAAAAGTTATATTCCGTTTTATATAATCAATGCTCTTGCAATAACAATACATCCTTATTTCCTGCCCTTCACCTTCGCAATTATGTTTGCTTTTGCACTGGAAGATTTTTTCCTTGCAAAAAATTTATGGAAACCGTGGGCCCATATTGTCCTCAGTATTGCAGTTACTTTGGCAGTCGGATATGTAAGCGGTGCATTTTTCAGCGGTGACATCCTTGCTGCCACCGGATATGGTTATTTCAGTCTCAACCTCAACTCTTTCATAAATCCGGTAAGTGTTGAATTCACAGGCGAAAACAACTGGTCTGCAATACTTGGTGACAGACCGTATTTCGGCGGTCAGATTGAAGGTTTCAACTATCTTGGCATAGGTGTTATCCTCGCTTTTGCTGCAAGTATCATTTTTACCCTGATTAAAAACTCAGATTCTGTTATTTATTTTATAAAAAATCGTTTTGGTATAATATTCTCTGCACTGTGCCTGACTGTTTTTGCCTTTGGTGATGCAGTTTACTATGGCGGACTTAAATTATTTGATATTCCGTATCCTGATGCACTTAAACAGATTTTCGGTATGTTCCGCGCAACAGGCCGTTTTGGTTATCTGCTCCATTATCTTATAATTCTGTTTGCACTTTATGGTATTTCCCGATTTTTCACAAGCAAAAAAATCGCTTTTGCGGTAATGACAGTTTTCTTTGCTGTTCAGCTGTTTGACATAAGCGGTGTACTGATTGAAAAACACAATTATTTCTATAATTTTTCAGAGGATAACCGCCAGTGTGAAACACTTATTGCACAGCATCCTTTCTGGGCAGATGCAGTCCAGAAGGTTGACGGCATTGTAGAAATATGTAACATTCATCAGCCGCTGTTCGGCAACGGTATGATAGACCTTGCTTCTGTATGCGGCGAATACGGCAAGGAAATAAACTCAAACTTCTGTGCAAGATTCAACTATGTGCAAAGACAGAAACGAGTTGAAACACATAACTACATCTTCCGGGAACTTGGAGAATGCCGCAATCACCTGTTTATTATGGACAATCTCAATAATGCACAAAAAATCCTCGAAAATGGTATAAGCCAGGCATTTGTTGTTGATGGCCAGCTTGTTATGATGCCTGCTCTGTATTCCGAAGCTGAAATTGCAGAATTTGAAGCAATGGGCAATTTTGAGTATGTAACAGATTATTCCGCATATATTACAGAATAATAATTTTATATTTACAAATTAAAAGTGGAAATTCAAAACTGAATTTCCACTTTTTATTTACCTGTTTTACTATGCTTTTTTTACCTGTACAAAAGCTTTGCCTCTCCAGCCGCCACGCATATATCTGATTATATTCATAGTCATAACTGTAAGCCAGCCCATGCCCATACCAAGCCAGATTGACATTTCACCATACTGAACTATATGAACAAGAATATATGTGAAAGGCAGGCGTATTAAAATCATACAGATGGTTGTTAACATTGAATATTTTGCATCCCCCACTCCTCGCAGGAAATTGGAGAATGTCTGCATAAATCCAAACAGAATATACAACTTTGAACAGAGCTTTATGGCTTCTACACCTATTGCCATTACATGAGCATCATCACCCATACCAAACAGACTTATAAGACCTCCTGCCACCATTGGAAGAACAAACACTATAACAATCCAGAAAACCGTCTGCATTTTGAGAACATCCGCAACACCCTGTTTTGCGCGTCTTTCTTCCCCTGCACCGATATTCTGCCCTGCAAACATGGAAAGTGCCATTGCAAGGTTCATCTGCGGCATTGTGACAAAGTTTTCTATCTTGTTCACAACACTGAAGGCCGCTGTCATATCTGCACCAAAGAAGTTTACAAAACGCTGTACAACCATAAAGTTAAGTGACAGCACTGACTGCTGGATCGCAGACGGAACACCGTATCTGATAATACCTTTGAGCAATTCCCTGTCAAAAACAATGGTGTCTTTTGTAAGCAGGAAAATCTCGTATTTTCTGCCCACATAAATGTGACAGCATACACAACTGAACGCCTGTGCAACAAGAGTTGCTATTGCAACACCTGCAACACCCATTCTGAACTGAATTACAAACAGAAGGTCAAGGAAAATATTTGTAACAGCAGAAAGTATCAGGAAATACAAGGGAGTTTTGCTGTCCCCCACAGCCCTGAGCACCGCAGCATACATATTGTAGATAAGCGTGAACGGATATCCTATAAATGTTATAAACAGATATGTATAGGAGTCCGCATATATTTCTGCAGGTGTCTGCAGCATATGGGTAAGCAACGGATTAATAACCAGAATACCGATAATACCAAGTACAACCGACAGCAGCAGAGAGAATATTGCACTTGTGGAAAAAGCTCTCCTGAGTCTTTCATAATCCCTTGCGCCATAAAGCTGGCTTATCACAACCGACATACCTGTTGTAAAGCCCATAGCCAGAGAAAGCACGAGGAACTGGATACTGAATGTGCCGCCAACTGCCGCAACAGCATTTTTACCAACAAAGTTGCCCACAACAATGGTGTCAACGGTACTGTAAAGCTGCTGAAATATATTGCCTATGAGCATAGGTATTGCAAATACAAGCACTACCCTGCCGGGATTGCCTGTAAGAAAATCCTTTTTCACTTTTTCGCCTCCGGATCAAAAATAAACATATTATTTGAGTTCAACCACAGTAACACCTGCTTCGCCCTCGCCATATACACCAAGACGATAGTAACTTACATGTTTGTGTTTTTTGAGGAACTGATGGATACCGCTGCGCAGAGCACCTGTACCCTTGCCATGAATGATATAAACTGTATGCTGACGGTTCATAAAACAGTTGTCAAGGAAGCGGTCAACCTCCATAACAGCTTCATCAACTGTAAGGCCGATAACATTTATCTCCATACTTGCAGAACGGGATGAAGCAGATGTGGTATTGTTCTTTGTACCCTGGCGCACATTGCGCATACCGCCTGACTGCTTTGGCTTTTTGGCAGGTGCAATATCCTGATAAAGGTCAGAAATGTGTACCTTTGTTTTGATTATGCCTGCCACAACATCAACCATACCGTCCTTGTTGGCAGGTCCCTGAACAACCGCCTGTTTATTGAGGGAACCTATAACAACCTTATCGCCTTTTTTAACAGTTTCAACTTTTGGCAGGGCAACTGTTTCTTCTTCAGGCTTATCCACCGCAGAAATAAGTTTTGCTGTATCCTTGCGTGCAATTTCACGGGCTTTCTGCAGACGCTGCTGTGCGGAAATATTCTCCTGTTTCTGCAGCACTTTAAGTTCATCACTGAGACGGTAAGCCTCGTCCTGAACTTTCTGCGCATCATTTTTTGCCTTTGCTGTAATTGCATCTGCCTGACGCTGTGCCTCTTTTATGATTTTTTCGCTCTTCTCTTCCGCCTGACGCATCTTTGTTCCGGCATAGTCCTTGAGCATTTCAATCTCTTCCTGACCTGCTTTAAGCTGTTTTTTCAGGTCTTCAAGCTGCGCCAGAACGCTGTCAAGACGCTTTTCATCTTCCGAAAGATGTTTTTTTGCATTTTCAATTATATCTTCGCTGATGCCAAGGCGTTTTGAGATGTAAAAAGCATTTGATTTACCCGGTACCCCCATAATAATCTTATAGGTCGGCATAAGAGTGTTTGTATCAAACTCACAGCTTGCATTCTGCACCCCTTCAGTTTCAAGTGCATACACCTTCAGCTCACCATAGTGGGTTGTAGCCATTACCTTGCTGCCGTTGGCACGGAGTTTTTCAATGATACTAAGTGCCAGTGCTGCACCCTCTGCAGGGTCTGTGCCTGCTCCGAGCTCGTCCATAAGTACAAGGCTTTTTTCATTTGCCTGTCTGAGAATCTGGCCTATGTTTTTCATATGGCCGGAAAATGTTGAAAGACTCTGTTCGATACTCTGTTCGTCTCCGATATCAACAAGTATATTTTCAAATACACATACAGAGCTGCTTTCGTGGGCAGGTATAAGCATACCTGTACATGCCATGGCACAAAGCAGGCCTGCTGTTTTCAGTGTAACAGTTTTACCGCCTGTGTTAGGGCCTGTGATGATCATTGTGTCATAACCGAAGCCGAGTTCAATATCTGTCGGCACAACCTTTGCTTTATCAATAAGCGGATGGCGTGCTTTTTTAAGACTGAACTGAAGATTAGGGTTAACCTTAGGCATTACACCGTTCATTCCCATTGCAAGCTTTGCCTTTGCCACAATCATATCTATCTGCAGCATTTTTTCATAGCTGTCAAAGAAAAGCCCTGAGTTCTGCGCAACCATTGCAGAAATGCGGGTAAGAATCTTGTTTATTTCGTCCTGTTCTTCATTGAAAAGCTGCATTATCTTGTTGTTCAGGTCTGCAACCGCAAGAGGTTCTATAAAATATGTTGAACCGGATGAGGAAACATCGTGAACAGTACCCGGCACTTCCCCTTTGAATTCCGCCCTTACAGGCACAACAAACTTGTTGTTACGGATTGTAACAACAGCTTCCTGAAGATATTTCTGATATGTTGTATTGCGGATAATGCTTTCCAGTCTTTCCCTAACAGAACTTTCCGCTTTTTTAATCTTTCTTCTGATATCATACAGTGTGTCTGACGCATTGTCTGCCACCTGATTATCTGAAAGAATGCTGTCGAAAATTGTTCTTTCAAGCTGTGGATTTTCAGTGAGTGACATAACAGTCCAGTCGATGATATCACTGTTTCTTTCATACTGCAGATACCACTTTTTCACGCGGCTGAAGTTGCGGTACATACGGGCAACACAAAGCAGCTGTTCGCAGGAAAGCATAGCGCCCTTTTCACTGTGAACAACCGCACCGTAACAGCCGTTTGCGCTGTCAAGGCTTGGATTTCCGTACTTGAGTATATAGCTCATTACAGTATCTGTGGCAAGAAGGCTTTCATATACCTTTTCCGCGTCTGTAAAAGGAACCAGCTTTACAGCCTCTTCCTTGTTTTCGTCAAACACACAGAAATGTGCCAGCTGCTGTGTAATAACATTGTATTCTATTGAATTTAAACTTTTTTCTTTCACTTTAATTACCTTTTGCGCTGTTTATTTCCGCTTCAATCAGCGGTTCAATAAGCGGTTTTAAAAAATCAAGGGTTTTATAGCTGTCTTTTGTATGGTTCAGAACATATCTTTCGCAGATGTGGCTCAACTGAATAAGGCTGTAGCCTTTCAGTTTAAAGGTAAACATCTGTTCAAGGTCGGCAAGGGCAAAATACCGCAATGCCAATGTAACCGGAGGGTCTGATGCCATATATGCTGTATCATAAGTTTTTATGCAGTCAGGACATACAAGATATCCTTCCTGTGCATCAAAAAAGAATATATCCTTTTCATATTCGTTGCATCGTTTGCAGCCTGCAATACTGGGGCGGAAACCGATATCACTCATCAGTCTCATCTCAAATGCAGCCTTTGTCATCAGCAGCGACCATTTGCCTTCACACAGCATATGCAGACAGTTCAGATAAAGCCTTAAAATGTCATTGGAGGCTTCGTCCGGAACCACCGATTCATATATAAGCTCGGACATATACATAGCAAGCGCTATATTTTCCACCGATTCCGACAGAGTGTAGAACACCTTTTTTACAACAGCTTCGTTAAGCTGGTACATTCTGTCTCCACGGCCTTCAAAAATTACAAATTCACTGTATGTAAACACACCAGTAGAGCTATGAAACTTATTTTTAAGTCTCATAGCTCCTTTGGCATATATTGAAATTACACCCAATTCCCTGGTGAGAACGGTTATTACCTTATCGCTCTCCTTCATTGGAAGCTCGCGCAGCACTACTCCGTTCACTTTTAACAGTTGATTTGCCATCTGCAACCTCTTTTATAATTTCCTGCCCACCCATAGACAGACACTGGCGGTAGTGCAGATAATCCTCCACACTTCCCGTTCTTAAAAATCTGTTCCAATAGTCTA
This sequence comes from Oscillospiraceae bacterium, assembly GCA_017436765.1. Taxonomy (GTDB): domain Bacteria; phylum Bacillota; class Clostridia; order Oscillospirales; family Ruminococcaceae; genus RGIG3102. The sequence goes on along the minus strand of JAFSCM010000064.1, from coordinate 16,150 downwards.
TGCGCATAAACAAATCACTCCTTTTTGAAAAGTGATTATATTATGCCAGCTTTAGACAGATGTTATCAGTGGAAAATACAGGTTATTCATCCTTAAATCCAAAATCATTGAGGATATAGTTGCTGTCGCGCCAGTCTTCCTTAACCTTAACCCAGCATTCCATAAATACCTTTGCACCAAGGAACTGTTCTATATCCATTCTTGCCTGACTGCTGATTTTTTTCAGCATTGCACCCTGTTTGCCGATAATCATACCTTTATGGCTTTTTCTTTCACAGTAGATAACCACGGAGATATCCACCATATTCCTGCCTTTGCGTTCCTTGAATTTTTCCACTTCAACATTTGTACCATGAGGGATTTCTTCAAAGAGATTAAGAAGCAGCTTTTCGCGGACAATTTCACTTACAATAACCTTTTCAGGCATATTGGTAATAGCATCTTCCTCAAAATAATGAGGACCTTCCATAGCATAGCTGTCGATGAGCGCAAGAAGCTCGTCCACGCCGTCATTGTCCTTTGCACTTGTGGCAACAATCTTATCAAATACGCCGATTTCTTCCAGCATTTTCATCTGCTTTTCAAGGTCTGCGGCTTTTTTGAGCGTATCTTTTTTGTTGATAACCGCAATTGCAGGAATTCTGTTCTTCTTTATGCTGTCAACAAGGCTCATTTCAGCCTCATTAAGTTCACCGTACGGTTCAAAAATCATAACAGCAAGGTCAACATCAGCAATAGTTTTATGGCTTGTTTTAACCATTCTTTCGCCAAGCTTTGTTCTTGGTGTATGGATGCCCGGAGTATCCATAAACACAAACTGTGTTGCACCTTTGGTAAGAATACCTGTAATGCTTGTGCGTGTTGTCTGCGGTTTCTGTGTAACAATGGCAATTTTTTCACCGAGAATAAGATTCATCAGGGAAGATTTGCCGACATTTGGTTTACCCACCATAGCAACAAAGATTGATTTTGTATTGATTTCCATAATATTTCCTTTATTTTTTCTCGTAATTTATAAATTTACAGGATGCAAAAAGTGTAACAGCAAGGCAGATAATCATAATTGGATTTGCTGTAAAGAAAGCAATTATTTTTTTGAATACTTCAATATCCCAGAACAGCATAACACCTGCTGCAGCGGCACCTGCAGCTACAAGCAGTACACCGCCTGCCGCTGTATCCTTTGCCTGTCCTGCCTGCATATAATGCTCTTTATCCGGCCTGTCCACTGCTCTTTCAACTGCGGTATTCATCAGTTCAAAACCCACAACGGTAAAACAGATAAACACCAGCAGAACCTTCTGTGTAAGAGTAAAGTCATAAAATTTTGAAAAAAGGCACACATAAAACGCAGCCACAATATCTATGCGGACATTGCGTTCTTCCTTTATTCCGATTTTTATGCCGTTAAGGGCATATCCCAGACTTTTTACAAATCTTGCAATCATTGTCTATTCAACATCCTGACCGTATGTAAATGTTCTCTGAAGACCAAGTTTTGAAAGCACCTGTTCTTCCTTTTCGCGCATTATCTGTGCTTCTCTGCCGCCATTTTCATGGTCATAACCAAGCAAATGATACATTGAATGAACAGTAAGAAACGCTACTTCACGCTGAAGGCTGTGGCCATAAAGCTCTGCCTGTTCAACAGCTTTTTCAAGGGAAATAACAATATCCCCCAGAAGAACTGCACCGGTATCCTGGTCAACATCGTATGTATCCTCCTCACCCAGCGGGAAAGAAAGAACATCTGTAGGCTGCGGTTTGTTGCGGAAATCACCGTTGAGCTGTGCAATTTCTTCGTTATCGACAAATGTCACCGAAACCTCGCAGGCTTCTTCAAAACCTTCGTTGACAAGGACAGCATTGCAGCTTTTTCTGATGAGAAGTCTGATTCCCGCAGGAACCTTTACCGCCTTCTGACAGTTTTGTATCAACACTTTATTTGACATATTTCAATTTACCTCTCTTGTATGTTCCCGGATTAAGTGCAGGTTTGTCTGTGGCAGCTTTTTCGTATGCTCTGACAATATCCTGTACAAGTTTATGCCTTACAACGTCTTTTTCAGAAAGACGGATTATTGCTATATCATCTATATTTTTCAGAATTGAGATTGCATCCTTAAGTCCTGACTTCTTGTCTGCAGGCAGGTCAATCTGTGTTACGTCACCTGTAACAACAATCTTTGAACCGTTGCCCATACGGGTAAGGAACATCTTCATCTGTTCTTTGGTTGTGTTCTGTGCTTCGTCAAGAATTATGAAGCTGTCATCAAGTGTACGGCCGCGCATATATGCCAGAGGCGCAACCTCGATAACCCCTTTTTCCATAAGTTTCTGGAAAGTTTCAGGACCGATCATATCAAACAGTCCATCATAAAGAGGGCGCAGATACGGGTCAACCTTATTCTGCAGATCCCCCGGCAAAAAACCGAGTTTTTCCCCTGCTTCAACAGCAGGTCTTGTGAGGATGATTCTTGATACCTGACCGGATTTGAATGCCTTAACCGCCATTGCAACAGCCAGATAAGTTTTACCTGTACCCGCAGGTCCGATGCCGAATGTAATGCTGTTTTTGCTTATAGCCTTAAGATATTCGGTCTGCCCCAGTGTCTTGCTGCGGATAGGCTTGCCCTTTGCTGTGAGCAGCACAAGATCGCTATGCATATTCTTGACCTTTTCTTCATCTCCTGATTTAGCCATGTTGATACAGTAATGTATCGACTGTTCATCAAGTGCTGTCCCCTGGGAATGAAGGTCCGTCATGGTATTAAGTGCTGCAAGTGTCTTTTTGACATTTGCATCATCACCTGTTATCTTGAACTCTGTTCCTCTGCAAACAATTGATACCTCAAAAGCTTTTTCCAGATCGGTTATATTTTTGTTGAATGGTCCGCTGATAAGCAACGCTATATCATTTGTCAATGCTTCAAAAATCTTTTCTGCCAAATTGTCACCTCAAAATTGTACATATTTTTTCAATTTATTATTATATCATATTTTTTCAATCAAGTAAATTATCTATATTTATTTTATATATATTATTTTATATTGTAATATCAAAATATCCCTGAACCCTGCAGGTTATATAGAGTGCATCCTTATCGGTAGTATACGAATATGTTCTGTCGGTAATTTCAATAACCGATTCATCGTTTTCAATCATTGCATCAACTGTTTTCAGTGCCGCTTTATATGCTGCATTTTCATCCCTTGATATACTGCTGTTTTCCTTTTTATAAAATACTGTTTTTTCGGCTGTTGCAGGTATTCTGAACCCTGCCAGAGAAACTGCACTGAAAGATATTTCCTTATCGAAAATATCCCAGCCGTCAGTATCCGCTTTTTCTATTATTAAATCTTTAAATGGCAGTTTAAGCTTTATCTGCTGTGTATATTCACCTGTGCGCAGATATACCGATTTTTCAAAGTCTGTCTGCGCTTTGTATTCTTTTTCACAAAAAGCTTTTATATATGCCCTGGGCATAACCCTGTGCAGATTTCCGTTTCTGTCTGTATATGTTGAACTTACAAGAACATCCCCTTTATATACCGACTGTCCTGCCTGAACCTGCGAAAAACCTTTGTACACACGCAGATCTTCGATTATGCCGCTTTCTGATGCTGTGATATCACCATATACACTTTTTTCAAGGTACGGCAGTTTATTTACCGCAGGGTCTATTCTGCAGGTAAGAATACCTTTATAAAAATTCAGAGTAACATACCCGACATTATCTACTTTCATAAAAATCTGCTGAGTAACCTTTTTGTTTTTGACTTTTGAAAAAAAACTTCCCGCATATATATCATTTGCATACAGCATATTTTCAACATCCTTTGCTATATTTGCATCAGGACATACTATATCTATCCCCCATATTATTGCACCGAAAAAATGCATACACAGAAAAACTATAAATATTCCGGCAATAAAACCTTTCCTTTTCATAAATGGTCTTATTCTGAAATAAAGCCCCTTTTTATCCACAATTTTTGTTCTGCACTGAAATTTTTTTGCTATATGTTTTACTGTTTTGTAATCTGATGCAAGGCATACCGCCGTCATACCAAAATCTGTATGTTCAAGTGATGTTATATAAAATCCTTTTTCTATCAGACAGTTTACAAACTCACAGTATAAACCTGATATAATTTCAAATTTCACTTTGGAAAGCATACATTATCTCCTGGGAAAAATCTCTATCTTCTGTATGTCGCCGCACACAGATGCACTGTATCTGTTACAGGCGGTTACCCTGATATTTTCGCCGTAAATATATACGGTTTTTATATCCGTTTCCATAGCAATCATATTTTTATCATAACTTATAATTCTTCGGAAATTTTCAAGTACAACACATCCGTTTATATCAACAGAGACAGATACCGGACATACACTGTGTGAAATGGAGTAAATATCTTTGACTGAATTGATAAATGTTCTTTTTTCTTTACTGGGTTTCAGTCTCATAACAGTTCACCTAAAAATGTTTTTTATAACATATATATTGATACAGGAGGTGATGTTATGCAGTTGAATCAGTTAAAAAAAAGTATTCAGGCCATCGCTGTACTGCTGGGTATATGTATATATTTTTCCAATGCACAGACTGTGATAAATTCTGTTATGGGCGGTCTTTCACTGTGCTACAATGTAATTATCCCTTCTTTGTTTATTTTTATGGTTATCTGTGAGTTTATATCAGGACTTGATTGCTGTGAATATCTTGCACTGCCTTTTATGCCATATTTCAGATTGCTCAACATTGACAACAGAAAAATTGCATCTTGGTGTATTCTGGGCATTCTTGGGGGATTTGCCACTGGTGCTCTTATGCTGGATAAAATCAATAAACATTTTAAAATCAGCAGAGGAGCTTTAAAAGTTCTTTCCGTAATTTTATCCATGAACTCCCCGTCTTTTGTTATCCTTGCTGTGGGATTAAAATATATGGGAAATATCGAAAGCGGCATCATAATTTATTTGTCCTGCCTGTTATCATCACTGATTACAGCTTTTTTTATATCTGTCTTTGAACCTGTATGCATCGAAAATACATCAGAAAATGTATTAGTTATGACTAAAACAATAACAAATCCCGTAAAGAGCTCCACAAACGCAATCATCTGTGTATGCGGTGTGGTTACAGTAGTTTTTACTTTATGTAAAGTCTTATCGCTTTACATAAATAACTCTTGTATATTAAGCATTTTTTCTGTTTTTACAGAGGTAACCACAGCCTGTGAATATATTTTTTCAACTTTTGGAAAAAACATTTATTTGTTATCACTAACTGTGTTTTTAACCCCTTTAAGTGCATACCTTCAGCTAAAATCTGAAGGCAACAATAATGAATATAATATATTTTTTATTGTATGGGTGCGTATTTTACAGCTGCCTTTATCTTTTCTAATATTAAGAACCATATTAAATCTGTTTCCCGCAGCTTTGACTGTGTATGCCGACAGTAATATTACAATAAATCCTTACTGGAATTCTCCCCGTTTATCATTTTGCCTTTTTATAATCTCTTTCTATTTTACTGTCCTGTGTGATAAGAAAATTGGGGTATTTACTATTCCTTCAAAATAGGCTATACTTTTTACAAAGAGGTGAAATTATGGGCATTTTCAAAACAAACAAACCCTTATTCGGAAACAATATTGAGCCTGCCTGTACATACTGTCAGTATGGCAGTCCGTCCAGTGATGAGCATATGATTTTGTGCAGTAAGAAAGGTGTTGTTTCACCATACTATTCCTGCAATAAATTTATGTACTGTCCTACCAGGCGTGTTCCCAAACGCATGCCCAAACTGCCTGATTTTTCACCTGATGAATTTAAACTTTAAAAAAGCTGTGCTTTCACAAACCGAAAGCACAGCTTTTATATTTTACCATACACACCAACGCATAGAAAATGCGTAAAGATAGGCAATATTAAAAATCAGACAGCAACAGGTATATTTTATATCTGTTTTTTTATCTTCTGTCAGAATAGACAGCGCAGCAGGCAACACCATAAGTGCAGCCATATATCTTGGTGCACTCAGCAGCCAGGTAGCACCCATGGAAACAATGAAATATGCAATAAACCAGCCTGTATAGCTTGCACGCAATTTTTTTGCAGAAGACAATACTGTCGCAAGTGAAGCAAAAAAAGCCAGTACATTTGGCAGCCATAATCCGTAAACCATTTTAAAATTATCCGCCCAGTTTGATGCAACAAGTTCAATCTGATAAGCTGCCGTATTAAAAAACCATCCTAAATTCTGGCTCCAGTGAACACTCTGGTATTCCATAAATTTGAACGGATTGCCCGAAACCATATAATTTATTATGCAGTAGATAAGAAAGCCTGAAGGTATTAACAGCAGCGATGCTGCATCTGAAATAAACTTACCTGTTTTATATTCTTCTTTATCTGTATTTACTGCCTTATTTACAAATTCCATAACTGCCGGAACAAGCAGTGTTATCCCTATGGAACGGGTAAATGCTGCATAACCGCCAAGCGCACAGCCCAAAAACCATCTTTTGGTACGCAGACAGTATATACAGGATACCGTTAAAAGCAGAAACAGACTTTCACTCATAGGCCCTGCAAAGAAAAATGCCGCAGGGATTATACACATATATTTAACTGCCCTTATTGCATCTGTGTGGCTGTAATCAAGGCACATCAGTTTATAAAAAATGCATCCTGCCAGTGAAAATGCTGTAATAGAAATTGCAATACCTGCAATATACCAGTCTTTTACCACAAAAGAAAGAAGCTTTACCACAACAGGATATCCCGGAAGAAACACAAGCTGAACAAGCCTGTCCCATTCCCCTTCTTTCAGATACCAGTCCCTTGCAATATCCATATAATGGTTTGCATCGGTTTCACCCCACACCTGAATACTCTGATAAAATGTATCTGAATATCCTTTTGTATATCTGAAACCGTATATAATTATCAGCGTAACAACGCAAACCGCGGCACAGGAAAAAAATATTTTCACCAGCACATCTGCATTGTTATCGCATACAGTCTTTTCTTTGCAGCAGTCAGCACTGTTTTTATTCCATAAATTTATCCATTCCGGAACAAACCGCCAATACACCGCTGCCGCCAGAACAACACTTGCCAATGCTGCAGTTTTTCCCGGAAGCGAATATCCGGCACCTGAACCTGTTACCCATCTCAAAAAGAAAAACGCAAGAACAGCAACACCTGCACAGGATATTGCTTTATTTATTTTGTCTGTTTTTTCTGTTTTCATTATCAGCTCTTTTTAATCATTTTTTTATAGAAATCAACTGCCATAGGCAATGCGCCTTTAAAAATATTTTCATTAAGCGCATGAATACTGCCATACTGCTGCTTATCTATATACAGCGGTGCAAAACGAAGTGCATTTGGTGTTATATCCTTATAGAACTTTGCATCTGTACCGCCTGTCATTGTATACGGACATATACATACACCCGGGTAAACTTCTGCAGCCACCTCTTCAACCATATGGAATGGTCTGCTGTTGTAATCCACCACAGGACAGGAACTGTCAGAATAAATCACTTCTGTTTCAATATCGTATTTCTTTGCAAATTCTGAAATTATTGAAATACTTTCATCTCTGTCCTGATGCGGTATGTATCTCATATTGCCTGTTACATAAGCTTCCTGCGGAAGAACATTGTACCCGTCAGAACCTTTTGCTGTTGTAAATGCAAGGGTTGTACGCACCATAGCACCTGCAGCAGAGCTTATGGAAGGAAGCAGTCTGAGGAGAAGTTTTTCAAACAGCCACAGATTTGAGAATATAAGTTTCATTCCGAAATTCATATTCGGTGTCATACGTCGGAACATTTCTTTTACAGTAGGGCTCATTTCGCTGCGGAAAGGATAGTTTTTTTCCACATCAGCCATAAATTTGCCAAGACGAACAAGCGGAGTATTTTTTGTAGGTGCTGAAGCGTGACCACCGTTGCTTTTTGCAACAAACTTTACATCACCGTAGCCTTTTTCAACCACGCCAACCATGCCGTAAATACCTTTTACACCACCGACAGGTTCTTCCAGGATCATGCCGCCTTCATCCATAAGATATGCCAGTTCAACACCATTGTCTTTAAGGTACTGAACTGTTGCAGGGGCACCTTCACCCGACCATTCTTCTGTACAGCTTGAAGCTATATACACATCGCATTCAGGTTCAAAACCTTCTCTGATAAGTTCTTCAACAGCTTCAAATATACAGCACAGACTTGCCTTTGTATCAACTGTGCCTCTGCCCCATATCCTGCCTGTTTCATCAATATCTCCCGAAAATGGTTCGTGCTCCCATTTTCCGTTTGCTTCAACAACATCCTGATGACTCATAAACAGTACAGGTTTTGAATTGCCTTTACCCTGCCATTTAAAAAGCAGGCTGCCGTTGAAAATATGTTTTTCACATTTACTGTGAACATTCGGGAACAGTTCTTCCAGTTTTTTATGAAATTCAAAGAATTTTGTTCGGTCCTGCTGGTCTCTGCAGGAAATTGTCTCGCATTTAATCATTTCCGATAACTTGTTTCCGTACTCGTCTGCACGGGATGTATCATCAAGTTTAACCTTCGTTTCTGCTGCAGCAGTCGGTTTCCGGAACAAAGTGCGCACAACCAGCACAGCTGCAAGCAAAACTGTAAGACACAGAACTGCCAAAAGTATTTTCATATTCTTTTTCTCCTCTTAAAGCATATCTTTTTTGAAAAGAATAAAACCGATTGCAAGTGCCAGAGCACCGCTTGGAATTATAAGTACACTTGTCTGATTAATCATAGACGGTACAAAAATACAAAGTGCAGACATCAGCACCAAAGGAATAACTGCAATTTTGGGTGATTTTGCAAAATATTTAAGTCCAAGTGCACCAAACAGGGCAGGAACAACATTATTGAAGGCAGGCAGCAGCATTTCGTTCTGCAAAACAGGCTGCAGCGGAACAAGCAGCACAACACCTGCAACTATAACAAGCATTGTAACTATTGCACTTGTGGCAACGCTGATTGTGGAAATAATTTCGCTTTCTGCACTTCCCGGTTCTGTTCCGGCAATATCCTGTGCGTTCATAGCACAAGGAATTTTCATATTTGTTACATTGCCTGTGATAAAGGAAAGATAACTGCCCCCTACACCAAGCATAGGTGCATATACCAGAAATTCCACAAGGGAAACAGGCAGATAAATCATAGCAACCTTGATATATCCTGCAAGAAAACCTTTTCCGTCAGGAAATACACCGTATATTGCGCCAAAGACAAAAGGAACAAGTGTCAGGATTATCATTGACAAAAGCATTGTCACTCTGCCAAGACGGTGCAGACTGTTATTGAATTGTTCAAGATATTTTTCTCTTTCTGTCATAACTGTGCACCTCCTTTACAGTATCATACCAAAGCCGACAGCTGCCGCCATTGCTATAAGCATGCTTGCCGCAAGACTGAAATTTTCAAGAGCAGCCTTGCCTTTTTTCTGTATGAGAATTTCAAATACAGCCATTGCTATCGCCGCAACTATGGCAACAAGCAGAGGCATAATATCAGAACCTTCTCTGGGAACAGCTTTGCCTATGTATGAACCTATGTATGCACCGCACAGACCAACAAACATTGCTGTTGTTGCATGTGCGCCGAATCCAGGTTTGCCGGATTTTTCTTTTTTAGGATTCTGCCGTATCTTTTTAAGATATTTCTTGAGAAAGAAAAGTGTAAAAAACAAACCGCCAAGAATACCAACTGTCATAACAAGTGCAATAGTAACAAACAGTTCGACATTAAGTTCTTCAAGTCTAAGACCTGTAAGACCTACACTCTGGGCTGCAATTTCCGCAACATTGAGTTCGTACTGCAAAGAACCTATTACAGAAAGACGCAGCCAGGACAGCGGAACCCCAAGTGTGCCGCTGAGTGCTATTACACCAAGCAGAATACTGATTGACGGAAGCAGTGTAAATGTTGCACTGGATGTGATTGTTTTTTTAAGCACAGCAGGGTCCATACCGATTTTTATACCCGCTTTATAACATTTTACAAGAAAAACAAAGCACATAATTGTAATAAATGCCAGCACAACAGCAACAATAAGATAAAATGATGCGGCATTTACCTGTGATAAATAGTTATCCATAATTTCTCCTTTTAATACTATCCCATTACTTTTATTGCACCTTCAGAACGAAGACAAACGATCTTACAGCAGCCTTCTCCCAGCACGATTTCCATATATTTTATAAAATTATCGAGCTGTTCTGACGGAACAAAACACTGAATTGAACCTGCAAATCCACCGCCCTGAAGTCTCCATGCTCCGCCTTTATCCTGCAGAAAACTCTGTGCAACAGACAGTGCAACCGCCATAGGCTGATTGCGGCTGTTTCCTTCAACATACGCATTCTGAAGATATTCATAGGATGAATGTCCGCTTTCGCATATTATCTTTACAAACTGTTCTTTGTCTTCATTTTCAATCGCTTTACAGAGGTCTTCAACACGCTTACATTCCATATAAAAATGCATTGCACGGAGAATCGCCCTGTCGCCGACCATCTCCCGCAGGAAAGAAATATGATTTACAAGTGTTGTAAGGTCCAGTCTGCGCAGGCTGTCTTTCCAGAAAATCTGACAGATATCTTTCATCTCTTTGGGAATACTTGCATATTCTTCGGTGAGATCGTCGTGACTTGCACGGGAATCCACTGTGCAAAGTTTAAGATTGAATTTTTCAAGATTCAGCGGCAGAGATGTTATTTTGGGAGAAGCTGTATCCTCCAGATCAAGGCATACTGTTCCGCCTGAAGCGGAAACCGTCTGATCCATAAGGCCGCAGGGCTTTCCGAAATATTCATTTTCTGCTTTCTGTGAAATTCTCGCCAGTTCAACAGCAGTAAATTTTCCGTCGTTGTATTCTCCGTTTACCGCAGCTGCAACTGCATTTTCAAAAGAGGCTGATGATGAAAGGCCGCTGCCTGTGAGAACATCCGATGTGATGTACAGGTCAAGACCTTTACAGTTGCCGCCCGCTTTGATTATCTCTGCACAGATACCTTTTACAAGGCCTTTGGTTGTGCCTTCATCGGATATTGCTGCCCTGAGTTTTTCAAGATTTACAGGTGGAATATTTTCATAGCCTTCCGAAGCAATATTTACATAATTGTCGTCATTTTTTGATGCAATACATACTGTGTCGTCAGTTATTGCTGCAGCAACAATAAGACCGCAGTTATGGTCTGTATGATTGCCGCAGATTTCAGTTCTGCCCGGTGCGGAGTAAACCGAAACCTCCCTGTTTTCTCCATATATCTTTTCAAATTCTGTCAATGCTGCAATATATCTTTCTTTCTGCTTTTCCACAGTGGAAATTTCTTTTCCGTATATATGTGCAAAAAGGGAATCAAACTCTCCCTGTTCTATGTGTTTTTTCAGATCTGCTGACAACATTTTTATCTGTCCTTTCCCAAAAAGTCTTTAAAATATAAATAAATTATTCAAGAAACAATTAAATTGTATATTTTTATGGATTTTTGTTGATTTTTTACATCAAATAATTTAATATATATTGTGTATATAAGTATATCAATTTTTTTATATATAGACAAGCTTTTATGAGGTACAATTTATGTCCAATCCTTACAGACAATCCTATAAGCAGAAATTGCTTGATAATGCAAGTCTTGCCATATTCAACTGCGGTCTTCAGAGCTGCAGCCCGAACCATTCCTGGGGCCCGGGTATCCGTGACCATTTCCTGATTCATTTTGTTATTTCAGGCAAAGGCAGCTATATCTGCGGCGGAAAGACCTTTCATCTCAAAGCAGGTGACCTTTTCCTTATAAAACCTTCACAGGTTGTTTATTATGTAGCTGACCCGGCAGACCCGTGGGAATATTACTGGGTAGGTTTCAACGGAACAAATGCACAGAAGCTGGTTTCCCATCTTCCTTTCAAGGACAATATGCCAGTATATACTCCTCACGAATTTGAAGAATACAAAAACTATCTGTACAGAATATATACCAACAGCGGCAACACTATCAAACATACAACCGCTATGATAGGCTATCTCTATCTGTTCCTTTCCCGCCTGATGGAGGAAAGCACAGCAAATGTTCAGGCACAGCCTGCAGCACAGTCCAATTATGTTATAGATGCCATAAAATATATTCAGTTCAACTATTCTTCCGATATCAGCGTTGACGATATAGCAAGTGCTGTTGGTATAAGCCGCAGTCACCTTTACCGCGTGTTTATATCAAATCTCAATCAGTCTCCTATTGATTACCTTACCGAATACCGCATAAATGAAGCCTGCAATCTTATAAAAAACACCAATCTCTCCATTTCTGAAATTGCTGTTTCTGTCGGCTTCTTCGATCAGTTCTATTTTTCAAGAGTATTCAAGAAAATCAAAAATGTTCCGCCAAGCAAATATCTGCAGAGTCTGGAAGCTCAAGGAGATTTATGAAAAAATTAATCCCTGTATTTTTAATGCTCCTGTTGTTTTTCAGCGGATGCAGCAAAGAAGAAACTGCAGTATATGACCTTGTTGTATGTGACAGCAATCTTACATCCCTTAACGGTTATATGGACAGTTTCGAAAATGAAAATTATAAAGTGGAAACCGTCGACTTCAAAGCAGATCAGGCAGCTGATCTGCTTGCTTGTCTTGAAAAAGACAGTGACGGTCTCAACTCCATAACCGTATACTGCCAGACACTGACAGACCAGCAGGCAGAGGATTTTGTTCTTCTTGCGCAAAGTAATAATATCCCCATTATCTTTTCCTTTGCCGATATCAGCGATGAAATTTTAGACAGTTATGACAAAGCCGTGTCCATAGACACAGACTATTACCACGCTGCAGAGATCACCGCCCGTAAGATGACAGATTACTGGCATGACAGTATTATTCTCGATACCGACGAAAATCTTATCTTCAGATTTGCCGTTATTACTGACGAAAATTCCCCGGCCGATTATAAACATTTTCATGATTCTCTTATAGACTGCATTGAACTTTATGGTATTCCCATGCAGCTTTCAGAAACTGTTTTATCCGAAGATATAGCTTCTGATGAGGACATTGAAGAACTTAAAGAAGAAAATGAAGGTGTTATTATAATTTCCGACAGTGCCGCCGCTTATATTGAAAACTATACTGCTGACGGCGACGGTGTAGAAATAATCACCATCAGCCATTCCGACAAAAATATCTGGTCGGAAAAATTTTCTGTTTTAAACTGCTTTGTAGATCACAGGCAGTACAAAAAGGCTGCAGATGAAATAATTTCAAACTTCAATTCACACAGATATCTTTTTGACGATATCTCATTCCCGTATATAAATAAAACAATCTATATTTCAGCAACAGTTTAGGTTTTACAATGATTAAGAAAAACGATATTATAACCCTTGAAATAACAGATATCTCATCCGACGGCAACGGTGTGGGCAAATACGAAAACATTGCTGTTTTTGTTCCGATGACCGCTGTAGGCGATGTATGCCGGGTAAAAATTCTTAAAGTTTTATCCTCATACTGTTTCGGTAAAGCTGAAGAAATACTTTCTCCTTCTGCTGACCGCACCGATGTTCTCTGCCCCAACTTTTCAAAATGCGGCGGATGTGATTTTCTGCATATTACATATGATGCAGAAAAAGCAGCCAAGACAAATTTTGTAAAGAACTGTTTTTCCAGAATAGGCAAGATAGATACCCCTGTAAACGCTGCTTTATCCTGCGATAAAATTCACCGTTACCGCAACAAAGCGCAGTTCCCTGTGCGCAAGGATGAAAACAATAAGGCTGTCACAGGTTTTTTTGCCCAGCGTTCACACCGTATTATTCCATGTAACAACTGTCTTCTCCAGCCTGAACTGCTGAATGAAATTTCCGAATATATTATAAACCGTATGAACCAGCTGGGCATCAAGGCTTATGATGAGGAAAAACTTACAGGTCTTATCCGTCATATCTATTTCCGCTATGGCGAAATTTCCCAACAGCTTATGGTTTGCCTTGTTTCAACAAAGAAAAAGGTGTGGAACATTGATGTTCTTGTAAAGGATATTGTTGAAAAATATCCTGTGATAAAAACCGTTGTTCTCAACATCAACGACAAAAACACAAATGTTATTCTCGGCGAAGAAAACATTGTTCTTTACGGCGACGGAAATATTTCAGATATACTTTGCGGTGTAAAAATTACACTCAGCCCTCATTCCTTCTATCAGGTTAACCGCAGCGGTGCAGAAAAACTTTATACTATTGCAAAAGATGCTCTCTGCCTTACAAAGGATGATATTCTCCTTGACCTTTACTGTGGTGCCGGCACAATCGGTCTTTCCATGGCAGATGAAGTTAAAACCATCGTCGGTGTGGAAATTATCCCTGAAGCCATTGAAAATGCAAAGGAAAATGCAAAACAGAACGGCATAGAAAACGCAAGATTTATCTGCTCCGACGCAGGCGAAGCTGCACAGACCCTTGTAAAGGAAGGCTTCCGCCCTACCGCTGTTATTCTTGACCCTGCAAGAAAAGGTTGTGACGAAAACACTCTCAATGCTGTTCTGGAAATGGCTCCGTCAAGAATTGCAATGATAAGCTGCAACCCGTCAACAGCAGCAAGAGACTGCAAGTATCTTGCAGAACACGGCTACAGTGTTGATTTCATTCAGCCTTTTGATATGTTCCCCCGTACAAAGCACTGTGAGACGGTTGTTCTTTTAAGTAGGGAAAAGGCCGACGAGAGCGAGAAGGGGTCAAATATGATTTCCGATGAAAGAAGCAAATATAAGTCTTGGAGTAATCTTAAAAAACAGATGAATAATTTGCTTTGCGATTCTCTAAAAGATAAAATAACTTATTTCTATACCAGTTATCACGAGGTGAATAATGCCTACGGCAGAGCAACTATTAACTGCAACAAAAAAGAGTTGGTTGCTTTTTCGTGGGATATTGGGTACGCCAAATGGGACGACGAATACACTGTGCTTAACGAAACCAATGTGAATATACAAACACTGGGAAGTTTTCAGGCGGTATGGGATGAGCAAAAACGAGTTCAAGAAGAGTTGAACAAAAGCAAATGGATGCCAGAAGGTAAATTGTGCGAAACAGATTTCATCAATGCCGTTACCAATTACCTTAAAACAGACATCACAACATCGCTCCGCTCCGATAATTATCTACTTCGTATCTTTGCCTATATGGACAGAAGAGTTGGCAAGAGAACACTTGTAAAGATTCAGGATGAGGTAGAAAAACTACCCGATTGGATAAAGCAATTCTATCAAATCCGCTGTGAAGCAGACGGCATTGTTTTCCCACCTAAACGAATTACAGACGAATGTGTTGTAAAGCTTACAAAAAACAGATAATTCAGGTGAAGTATTCAATTATGAAAAAAGCAGAACAGATACAAAGAATTACCGAAATGGAAAACAATATGAATATTGTTTCCGATGCGGTCAGTTCCCTGACTGCAGCTATTGAAAAATATTTATCCGTTCAGGTGAATATAAAAGAGCTGGAAAATTATTATGCTTCACCTCAATGGAAGGAAGATTTTACCGCTGATGAAAACGGAAAAATCCCTTGTGAAATAAAACGGGGGGTTCTCAGTGAAGACGGCATATATAATCTTCTCTGTAAAAACCAAGAGCTTATTGAATCAATAAAAAAATCATTTTAAAAATCAGTCAGTGTTTGTTAAAACACTGACTATATTTTGTGTTAAAATTATCATTATTTACTAAATATTGTTATTTTTTATATAATATATGCATTTACTGCATTTTTTATTTATAGTATAATTATATTAATCCACTCCCCCGAATTATCAGTTCACGAGGTAAAAAATGAGTAATTTTAAAGTTTTGATTTCATCTGTTCTTGCAGGCTGCTGCATCGGTTTTGGCGGTGTAATATATCTTATGAGTGAAAACAAAGTTATAGGTTCAATGTTCTTCGCCATAGGCCTGCTCACCATCTGTTCCTACGGACTGCACCTTTACACAGGCAAGGTATGCTATGTATGCCAGAATGACAAAAGATTTGCATTGCAGATTCCTGTTATCTGGTTTGGCAATCTTATCGGCACAGGCATTATTGCCCTGATTTC
>JAFSCM010000063.1 GCA_017436765.1 Oscillospiraceae bacterium | reverse complement strand
GGAGCCGACACCGGAGCCTGAAAATCCAGGGGAAAGTGAAGACAGCCCTGAAGAATAACGGATAATAAATGATAAAAAGGTTACTTCTTTTTACGGAAGTAACCTCTTTTTTATGCGTTGTTTATATCTGTTTCTTTTTCGGCCTGCTCTATTATCTGTAATCTGTTTTTTGCAGCAGCTTCAATTTCTTTCTCAAAATGCGGGGCAGCCAATTCTGTAAGCATCACCAGCGCCATTGCAATATATCCTAACGGAGACTGCAGAAACAGTACGAAAATACCAATCATAGGAATTTTTTTGTTGCTGTAAATACCGATGATGTCATCATATCCTATCGGATAAGCATCGTCGGCGCTGTTTGCGTCACCGCGGAGTATATATGCCGTCCCTTCGTTATATGATGTGATATCGACAATTCTGTGTACAACCTGTTTATCGCCTTTTTTGTACACCACAACATCATACAGCTTAAGGCTTTCCTGGGGTGGTTTTTCTTTTATTATTATCAGGTCGTATGTGCTGAACTGGTTGTTCAGTCCGTTTTCTTCAAGATATCCGTTGGCCTCATTTTTATACGACATACTACCCGAACCTACAAGGTGAACACTGCCCACTCCTTTTATCGGAAAATAGTTTCCGCTGGTTCTTGCATACAGGCTTAAAACGAAAACTGCAAAGAGAAGTATGGAAAAGGCGACCGATGCAATTTCAACAGCCTTTATACTTTTTGATTTGCTGTTTTTGTATTCATCAATTATCTTTTCATCTTCCAGCCCTGCATTTATGGCCTGAAGTTTATATCTGTAAAGGCTGTAATACAGATATGCTATGATTATAAGCAGTGTTATCACAACTGCTGCCGTTATTGTGTATACCGGTAATTGTTTTATATCCATATTCCTTTATAAAAAAACACCACCACGGTGGTGTTTTTTGCTGTTCATTATGATTGTCAGTTTTTAACTGCGTAAACTTTGAGATATATGCCTGTTGAATTGTTATTGCTTATAATATGTTTAAACTCAGCCAGGGAAGCACTGAATGCTTCAGGGTCAGAACTGAGAGTCGCGCTTGTTACAAAGAACTCGGAAAGCTCATCAGCAGGAATTGTGGCAGTACCGTCAGCTGCAACGGAAAGGCTTTTTACCTTTGCAGTATCAGGAATATCAGTGCTTGTTTCGTACTCGGACAATGTTTTGATATTGTTCAATGCGGAAAGGCTGTCTGAAGAATATACTGTATAGTAATAGCTGTATTTTGCAATATCAGCATCGGATGCTGCAGTAACTTTTACATTTACATCACCGCCGACAGTTGCGTCAATCTTTCTAAGGTTGTCAGCATTCTGTGTAAAGGTAACACCGGGCATTGTTGTGTCTGTAATTTCAATGCCTAAAGCTTCGGTTGCTGTTACATTGCCGCCGTCTACGGTAAGAGTGATTTTGCTGTCGGAAACATCTGTGTATGAAGGTTCGTAATTAACATATGTCCATGCAGCAAATGAAGTTGATATTGTTGCAATAATTGCAAGCAATGTGAATAATCTGAACTTTTTCATTGTTATTCTCCTTTTCGTAAAGTTAATTGTTTAATATAATTTTAAAATTTTGATTATATAAAAACAATTAACTGGCTGCATAGGGTGTACAGAAAAAATCCCCTGTGACCATTAGGGTGCAAAGGGGATTTTTACAGGATAGTATCCGGTTTGTCAGAATAAAGTAGCTTCACTTTCAGAATAAAGTGCGTCGTTCACATCATCAAGTGAAAGGTTGTGGGTGAGACCAAATATTATAATCGCGTCTCTTTTGTCCCTTACAAAAAGTTCGGCAAAGCCGCTGTGCTTCAGCAGCAGCTGTGTTTCCTCAAGGGAAGCGGAAAGACCGAAACACAGACACAGAGTTCTGTCGCGGGACGGTGTACGCTCACCGGAAAATATCTGGTACAGGTACACTTCGCTTGTGCATGCCTTTTTTGCCAGAGTTGCTTTGGATAAGCCGCTTTTCCTGAACATATTCTGCAGCATTTCGGTGAAATTTTCATTTATAAGATGTTCCTGATTTTCCGTGAGAAATCTTTTCAGGTCTGTTGTGTTGGTCAGCTCGTGCTGTAAATCACTGGTGTTTTTCTTTGTCATTACCCTATTGCCTTTACAAAATTATTTCATCAAGTATAATAATTATAATACATTAAACATAATCAAAAAACAATTAACTGTTTGCATAGGAAAAGGGGGGATAGATATAATTAATTTATTCAGCGATAAGCTGTCCCTGGAATTTTCTGTGGAAAGGGTAGTCAAACACAGTGAAAACGGGTGTGTATATCTTGTGCGCAACAGAGAAAGCGGACAGAGGTATATATACAGGGAATACACAGGCACTGATGAGGTGTATACCAGACTGCAGGATGTAAACAGCAGTTATCTGCCTAAAATTTTTGCTGTGGAAAAACACGGGGAAAAAACCTGTGTCGTGGAAGAATATGTGCAGGGAGATACCCTTGCATTTATACTTGAAGGCGGCAGTATTCCGGTAAGTTCTGCTTATGATATTGCAGTTCAGATATGTTCTGCGCTGGAAGTTCTGCATCTTCAGGGAGCAGTACACAGGGATATAAAGCCTGAAAATATCATTATTGACGGCGATAGGGCGGTGCTTATAGATTTTGATGCGTCCCGTATAAATAAAGAGTATTCATCGAATGACACTATGGTTATGGGCACAACTGGATATGCCGCGCCCGAACAGTACGGCTTTGCACAGACTGACAGCAGGGCAGATATATATGCCTTTGGGGTTATGCTCAATGAGATGCTGACAAACAGGCATCCGTCACAGAAAATTGCCGACTGTTATCTGAAACCTGTAATAGAGAAATGTATAGAAGTAAATGTAAATAACCGCTATAAAGATGCAGGAGAGCTCAAAGCCGCCCTTGAAAATATCAGAGGCAGAAAAAGCAATAAAATTACAAAGAAAAAACATTATCTGTCTGTTGCTGCAGTGTTCCTGTGTGCGCTGGCAGCAGTTGGATTTGTAAGCTCATCATATACAGACAAACTGAAGCTTGCCAATCTGCAGCTTTCACAGTCAAAAGAAAAGATAGCATCCCTGCAGGAAGAACTGTTCAGCAAGGAGATGGATATAGCTTTGGCTGAAAAGGAGTCGGTGGAACTTGTTGAAGATATGCAGATTCCAAAGCAACTGTGGCAGGGTGAAATTGACGCCTATTCAACACCGTTTTACTACGACCTTGACGATGACGGTTATGGGGAAGAATGTTATTTCGGTGTATGGTTCGGCCGTATGTATATGGGCGAACTTACCTATGTTGAACGGAATGGTGTAACGGAAGAAAGTGACTGTCCTGTGGAAGTTATGCCTGCTGTGTGGAAGATTGCGGCGGACGGAACCCCTGCAATACTGTATAACCCTACATACAACATATTTGATGCAAAAGCTGAAATATGGAGGGTCAGTGAATGGGGCGATGTCACTGCACCTGTTGTTTATCCGCTTGATGATGTGTGGAACAGCGGCATAAAGACAACCTTTACCACTGAACATCTGGGTACATATATCCTCAGGGTTACAGGGTCGGTGAACGGACAGAAGATGTCAGGTCAGGCAATAATGGAAATTGTCATGGACGGAGAATAAACAAAAAATAACCACTCTGCTTTATGCAGAGTGGTTATCTGTGTTATATAACAGTTTCTTTGAAGCTGTTGAATTTATAATAATCTGGTAGTAAATATAAAAAACAAAAGGGTGGAAAATTCCCACCCTTTAAATTGCTTTTTTCAGCAAAAGACTCTATTAGTTGTTTGTGTATGGCAGCAAAGCAACGTGACGAGCTCTTTTGATAGCTGTTGTAAGATGTCTCTGGTGCTGTGCACATGTACCTGTTACACGTCTTGGAACAATCTTACCTCTTTCAGAGATGTATTTTCTGAGTTTTGCTGTATCTTTGTAGTCGATAGTTTCTGCTTTTTCCATGCAGAAGCTGCAAACTTTTTTACGGCTGCGTCTTACTGGACGGCCGCCTTTAAATTCTCTATCATTTCTTTCCATGGTAGATAAGCCTCCTTTTCAAATTTTAAAACGGTAAGTCTCCGTCATCGCTTGCGATGCTGGAGAAGTCATCCAGTTCTCCTGTGGAGAAGGATGATGTAAAACCTGCTGGTTTAGAAGTTTCCTGATAGTTGCTAACTGGAGCAGCGGAATAACCTGTGCTCTGGCTTGTACCTTTGCTTTCCACAAAGTAAGCATTGTTGATAACAACTTCAAATGCTGTGCGGTTTTTGCCTGTGTCTTTATCCTGATATGTTCTTGTCTGGATTGTGCCGTTAAGACCGATGTTCTGACCTTTTCTGAAATATCTTGCGATAAATTCAGCAGTCTGGCGCCAAGCCACACAGTTGATAAAGTCTGCCTGTCTTTCACCGTTTGCGTTTGCAAAAGCACGGTTTACTGCAACGGAAAAGCTGCATACATTTGTGCCGTTTGGTGTCTGACGAAGTTCAGGGTCAGCAGTAAGTCTGCCAACTAAACATACAACATTCATTTTGTGCCTCCTAAATTAAAGAGCAATTGTCATGTAACGCATAACGCCTTCAGCGATTCTAGCTCTGCGTTCGAATTCAGCAGGGAATACAGTGTCAGCTTCGTATGTGTAAAGCACATAGTAGCCTTCTGTTTCTTTGTTAATCATGTAAGCAAGTCTTTTTTTGCCCCATTCATCAACAGAAACAAGAGTACCGTTTTCTTCAATAAGGCTTTTGAATCTTTCAACAAGACCTTTGATAACATCTTCTTCCTGTTTAGTGCTGATAACAATCATAGATTCGTATTTCTGCATCGTTGTGCACCTCCTTCTGGACTGTGGCCCTGCCTTTATACAGGGCAAGGATTAATTCTTATGACCTATGTCGGTCAGAAATAAATTATATCAGTAAAAGCAATATAAGTCAAGAAAAAATTGAAGATTTTTTACATATTATGCGACAAATTTTCGTCATATTTTACAAATAAAATTATTGCCTCTGCACAACAGGGAACAGAGGCAACAGATGATGTTTTACATAAAGAAATAAAATGCTATCAGGAAAACAGCAATATAGAGCACAGGCTTTACAGGGCCGGATTTGTCAACAAGAGCCTGATAATACTCATTGTTGCCAGGATTTCTGCTTCTGATGCGCTTTATATCCCTGACAACCTTTTTTCTGTACTGAGGGATAGCCCAGTAACCAAGGAAAATCTTTAACAATACGGTCAGCACAGAACCGATGGTGATGAATATATCAAGATTTGCAATACCGCTTACAACAGCAGCATCAATAACACCCATTTCGGTTGCCATAATAAGAAAACTCGGAACAGCAAACACACTGCTTACAAGGATAACAAAAAGTGCTTCCAGCCACATTTTGCGGTAAAGGAAGTAGAATCCGTCAAACAGACAGGCAGACCAGCTGAAAGGCTTGAGATGCTTTATATTTCTGTCAAGATTTCTGAAGTGATAGATATAGTATGGTGCGCTTTCGCCCATATATATTGCCATATCCTTGTAGCTTACGCCGTCAACTTCACCTTCCAGCACCTTTTCATAGTTGCCTTTGCGCGGCTCTTCTCTGTTGAAAACAGGGGGAACCTGCGGGCCTGCTGTATGCTGATGCAGTTTCATTCCGCAATTTTCGCAGAAAACGGCATCTTTGGGGTTTTCAGTATGGCAGGAAGGGCAGGAATTGGCTGAATTGCCGGCTGATACAGCTTTTTCAAGAGTGTTCCACTCAAAGCCGCTGCTGTGTTTTTCTTCGTTGACACAGTGCCCAAGCTCCTTGTAGCAGCTGCGATGATGTGGTGTGCCGCATTCAGGACATACAACAACATCGCTTTCAGGGGTGAAAGCCTGTTTGCATACATCACATATACAGCCGTTATAATTGAACATAGTAATAATACTCCTATCTATGTATATATCTGTTTAATATTATACATTATAAAATAAAATTTCCATTTGTAAAGTATAAAAAACTTTACTACCAAATGTTAATATGATATTATATGATAGTATATAATTGTGAAAACTTATTGAGAATATCAGGGGAAATATATGATTATACTTGATGATTATAAAAAAATTGCGGCCGATGCCAAGGCTCAGATAGACGACCTCAAGGATGCTGTGTCCTATAACCAGATTCTTATGGAGATAGAAAAGCTCGAGGTGGATACACAGAATCCGGATTTCTGGGCAAATCCTGAAAAACAGGCAAAGGTGTTCAGCCAGATAAAAGTCCTGAAGGACAAAAAACAGTCAGTGGATGATATTATCACAGCTGTTGACGATATTGAAGCTATGATGGAACTGTATGATGAACTGGAAGATGAAAGTCTCGAAGGTGAAATTGTAGCTACAAGTGAAAACCTTACAGAGATGATAGAGATGCTTCGCCTGCGCAATCTGCTTACAGGTGAATATGACAAAAACAATGCTATCATCACACTTCATGCAGGTGCAGGCGGTACAGAAAGCCAGGACTGGTGTGAAATGCTGTTCCGTATGTACGGCAAATACTGCGCAAAAGCGGGATATAAAACAACAACCATCGACTATCTTGAAGGGGACGAAGCAGGCATCAAAAGTGTATCCTTCTCCGTTGAAGGCGAAAATGCATACGGTTTCCTTAAAGGCGAACACGGCGTTCACCGTCTGGTGCGTGTTTCTCCGTTCGATGCTTCCGGCAGACGCCACACATCCTTTGCATCCTGTGAAGTTATGCCTGAAATTGAAGACGATGAAGAGATTGTTATCCGTGAAGAAGATATCAAAATGGATGTTTACCGCGCGTCCGGTGCAGGCGGTCAGCATGTTAACAAAACTTCATCAGCGGTTCGTCTGACACATATTCCTACAGGTATCGTAGTTGCCTGCCAGAACGAACGCAGCCAGTTCCAGAACAAGGATATGTGTATGAAGATGCTCCGTGCAAAACTTGCACAGATAAAGGAACAGGAACATCTGGATAAGATTGAAGATATCAAGGGTGTTCAGAAGGAAATTGCCTGGGGCAGCCAGATACGCAGCTATGTGTTTATGCCGTACACTCTTGTAAAAGACCACAGAACAGGCTATGAAGACGGCAGGGTTGACTCTGTTATGGACGGCGAGCTGCAGGGCTTCCTCAATGCTTATCTCAAGGCTCTCAGCAAAAATGAGTTTCTCAGATAGTATCTGTTTAAAACTGAACATTGTGTGAATAAAAAACAGGCAGTTGTACTTTTGTTGCAACTGCTTTTGTGTTTTTGTAACATTATGTTAATAAATGGATATTTATGTTTTTTAAGTCAATATCAAAAGAGTTTAAGTTAATTAAGAATTATGCGTTGATTTTGAAAATAATATCTGATTTAAGGGTATTAACTTAATAAAAATAAATTTATGGGTGATTTTGAAAGGTTAAAATTTGGTAACAAAACTCTTAAAATTGTTGACTAAACCTTGTGAAATATATATACTAAACACATCATTTCACTTTGGATATTATTTTTATTAATATAGAGTGAATAAAAATAAGGAGGAAATATTTATGAAAAAATTATTGGCATTGCTTCTCGCAGGCGCTATGGCTCTTTCTTTAGTAGCTTGCGGCGGCAGCGAACCAGCACCAAGCGAAGGCGGCGAAGCTGAAGCACCAGCAGGTAAAGTTGCTATCGTTACCAACACAGTTTCCCAGAACGAAGAAGAATATCGTTCCGCAGAACAGATGGTAGAAAAATACGGCGACAGAATCGTTCATGTAACATGGCCGGATAACTTTATGACAGAACAGGAACAGATGATCACAACAGTTTCCAAACTTGCAGCTGATCCTGACATCAAAGCTATCGTAATCAACCAGGCAGTTCCTGGCACAAACCCATCCATCGACAAATTGCTCGAAACAAGAGATGATATGCTTATCATCTACGCAACACCACAGGAAAACCCAGAAGACGTAGCAGTTCGTGCTGACATCATCATGCAGCCAAACGAACTTGACATGGGTCCTGCAATGGTTGAAGTAGCACACGAAATGGGCGCAAAAACATTCGTTCACTACTCTTTCCCAAGACATATGGCTCAGGTTCTCCTCTCCGGCAGACGTGACCTTATCATGGCTAAATGTGAAGAACTCGGTATCCAGTTTGTTGACGCAACAGCTCCAGACCCAACAGGTGACTCCGGTACAGCTGGCGCACAGCAGTTCATCCTTGAAGACGTGCCAAAAATGGTTGCACAGTACGGCAAAGACACAGCATTCTTCTCCACAAACTGCGCAATGCAGGTTCCACTTATCAAAGCTTGTGTAGAACAGGGTGCTATGTATCCACAGCCATGCTGCCCATCTCCATACCACGGTTACCCAACAGCTCTCGGTCTCGTTGCTGAAGGCGACTCCGCAGCAGCAGTTACAATTGAAGAAATCGTTGCTCAGACAACAGCAGCTCTCGACGAAGCTGGCGTTCTCGGCAGATTTGGTACATGGCCAGTTCCAACATCTATGATGATGACAATCGCAGGCGTTGAATACGCATTCGAATGGATGGAAGGCAACACAGACGGCGACCTCGACCTTGCAGTTCTTACAGAAAAAATGGGCGAATACGCAGGTCTCGAATGTGAAGTTACTCCATACACAGACGAAGCAGGCAAAACATATGACAACTACCTGCTCATTATGATGGACTACCTCATCTACGAATAATATTAGACTCAAATTAATATAATAAGTCTCATACGAATAAAGGCACGGAGGGATTTTCCTTCCGTGCCATTATTGCTAATTATATACAAAATTTAAACAGTTAGGAGGAGCGACTCTTGAGCGAAAAACTGTTGGAATTTAAAAATATCTCTAAGTCTTTCTACGGAAACCAGGTACTTAAAGATGTTAGTATGACAGTTAAAAAGGGCGAAGTTCACGCTCTTATCGGCGAAAACGGTGCCGGTAAATCCACTTTGATGAACATTCTCTTCGGTATGTCTGCAATCCACGAAACAGGCGGCTTTGAAGGCTCTGTTATGATTGAAGGCGAAGAAATCAAAATCAAATCCCCGCACGAAGCTATGGACCACGGTATCGGTATGGTTCACCAGGAATTCATGCTTATCCCTGGCTTCACAGTAACAGAAAATATCAAACTCAACCGCGAAATCACAACAGACAACGCAGTAAGTAAAGTGCTTGGCGGCCGTCTTAAAGGTCTCGACTATGAAAAAATGAACCACGATGCAAGCAAGGCACTCAATACACTTGATATGGATATTGAAAGCTATGCACAGGTTGCAGGCCTGCCTGTTGGTCATATGCAGTTTATTGAAATTGCCCGTGAAATTGACAAGGAAGGCATTAAAATCCTTGTATTTGACGAACCAACAGCTGTTCTTGCAGACGCAGAAGCAGAAAACCTGCTGAAAGCTATCCGCCGTCTTGCAGACAAAGGCATCGGCATCATCTTTATCAGCCACCGTCTTGACGAAATCGTAAGCGTTGCTGATACAGTTACAATTCTCCGTGACGGCCAGCACATCGCCACAAAGCCAATCAGCGAAACAAGTGCAGCAGATATCGCCAATATGATGATCGGCCGTGCTGTAACAATTGACCGTGAAGAAGGCGCAGACAGACAGATTTCTGATGAAGTTTCCCTTAAAATTGAAAATCTTCATGTTAATATGCCTGGCGAACGCGTTAAAGGTGTTGACCTTGAAGTTCGCAAAGGCGAAATCCTTGGTATCGGCGGTCTTGCAGGTCAGGGTAAACTTGGCATTGCAAACGGTATCATGGGCATCTATCCTGCAAAAGGTAAAGTTACATTCAACGGTAAAGAACTGCCTCTCAACAATGCAAAACAGGTTCTCAAGGACGGCGTTGCATTTGTAAGTGAAGACAGAAAAGGCATTGGCCTGCTGCTTGATGAACCAATCGAACTGAATATTGCTTTCACAGCTATGCAGGTTGAGGACAAATTCCTCAAAAACTTCGGCATTATCAAAATGCAGGACACAAAAGCTATCAAAGAACATGCAAACAAGATGATCAAAGATCTTGACATCCGTTGTACATCTTCCATGCAGAAGGCAGGCAGCCTTTCCGGTGGTAACCAGCAGAAAGTCTGTGTTGCCCGTGCACTTACACAGGAACCACAGCTGCTTCTGGTTTCAGAACCTACACGCGGTATCGACATCGGTGCCAAAAAGCTTATCCTTGACCTTCTCAAACAGCTTAACGAAGAAATGGGCATGACAATTGTTATGACATCTTCCGAGCTTGCAGAACTTCGCAGCATCTGCGACAGAATTGCAATCATCTGTGACGGTACAGTTGCAGGCATCCTTTCACCTACAGACAGTGATACCAAATTTGGTCTTATGATGTCAGGTGTTACAGAATTCAGTGAAGGAGGAAATGAATAATGCTTACAGAACGCAAAAAACTTTCTTTTAAAGACATTATCAACGGTATTGGTATTCCGACACTTATCATTGCTGCCTTCTTTGCACTTATCCTTGTTATTGCACATTTCTATGACCTTTCTGTTGTTACACTTCTCAGTGACACAGTAAAGCGTGCAGGCATGAACGGCCTTCTCGTTCTTGCAATGCTTCCATCCATCCAGTCCGGCACAGGCCCTAACTTTGCACTTCCAATTGGTGTAGAATGTGGCCTTTTTGCAATGGTTCTGGCTATAGAATGGGGCTTTACAGGCTGGGGCTGGTTTGGTGTTTCCGTTGCTCTCTCCATCGTATTTGCAATTTTTGTAGGCTGGGCATACGGCAAACTTCTCAACGCTGTTAAAGGCTCTGAAATGACAATTGCTACATACGCAGGTTTTGCAATCTGCTCCTTTATGTGTATCTTCTGGCTGATGCTGCCTTTCAAATCCCCAAACATGGGCTGGTTTATCGGTCAGGGCCTGCGTGAAACAATCCAGCTTGACGCAGTTGGCGCAGATATGATTCTCAACGACCTTTTCGGCTTCTGGATTGGTGAAGAATTCTATGTACCTACAGGTATGCTGCTGTTCTTCTTCCTCTGCTGCTTCCTGGTATGGCTTTTCTTCCGTTCCAAATCCGGTATTGCAATCTCTGCAGTAGGTTCCAGCAACGCATTTGCTGAAGCCAGCGGTCTCAATGTAAACAAGAACCGTGTTCTTGCAAACATTATCTCTACAATCCTTGGTGCTATAGGTATTATCGTATTCTCCCAGAGCTACGGTTATCTCCAGATTTATACAGCACATCTCAATATCGCTTTTGCGGCTGTTGCAGGTATCCTTATCGGTGGTGCTACAGCTTCCCGTGCTAAAGTAAGCCATGTTATCATCGGCGTATTCCTTTTCCAGGGTCTTCTTACATCTGCACTTCCTGTTGCAAACCAGATTTTTGCTGGTACAGACCTTTCCGAAATCATGCGTATGATTATCCAGAACGGCTTTATCCTTTATGCACTTACACAGGTTAAGAAAGGAGGCAAATAATTATGGGTGAAAGACTTGGTTCCAGAAAAGCTCTCACATGGGCCGGCGACAATGCAGTAACCCTGGTATTTGTTGCCTTTACAGTATTCGGCTTTATGGCATCTGACCTTTCAGTAGGCTGGTTCCTTGGCGAACTTATGGGTCGTCTTTACCGTAACGCTTTCCTTGTTATCTCCCTTATCATCCCTGTTGTTGCAGGTCTGGGCCTTAACTTTGGTATCGTTGTAGGTGCAATGGCCGGTCAGATTGCTATCGTAGCTGTTCGTTTTCTTGATATCGGCGGCCTTGGCGGCCTTATGCTTGCATTCCTGCTTGCTGCACCAATCGCAGTTCTTTTCGGCTGGCTCACAGGTTTGCTTTACAACAAAACACGCGGTCAGGAAATGATTGCTTCCCTTATCGTTGGCTTCTTTGCAAACGGCATCTATCAGTTCCTGTTCCTCTTTGTAATGGGTGTTATCATCAAGGTTCCATCCACACATCCGCTTATCATTCCAAGTGCTGTAGGCGGCGAATACGGTGTTGGTATCCGTGTTACTGTTGACCTTGGTGCTGCTGATAAAGGCGGCCTCAAATATGCATTGGACAATATTGCAAAGGTTCCTTTCCTTTACGCAGTAATCGGTATTGCAGCATTTATTCTCGTTCTTCAGGTTATCCGTTTTGTTCGCAGCAAAAAGACTGCAGGCGCTAAAGTTAACAAGATGAGCACAATCTTCAATATGGTTCTCTGCCTTGTTGTAATCGCTGTTGCAGCATACTCTATGTCTGTAAGAAACAGCCTTTCAATGGTTGCAAAAGTTCCTGTTGTTATTGTTATTCTCATCATCGCTCTGTGTATCTTTACAGAATGGATTCTCAAGACAAAACTTGGCCAGGACTTCAAAGCTGTTGGTCAGAGCCAGAAAATTGCTGAAGTATCAGGTATCAATGTTGATAAAACCCGTATCATCGCTGTTATCATCTCCACAGTGCTTGCTGCATGGGGGCAGATTATCACACTTCAGAACATCGGTACTCTGAATACTTACACAGCACATTCCCAGGTAGGTATGTTTGCTGTTGCTTCCATTCTTGTTGGCGGTGCTTCTACAAGCAAAGCTACAGTTAAGCAGGCTCTCATCGGTACAATCCTCTTTAACGCCATGTTTATTATGTCTCCTGAAATCGGTCAGGCTGTATTTGGTCAGGCTCTTCTCGGTGAATACTTCCGTACATTTATGGTTTACGGTGTTATCGGTTTTGCACTTGGCCTCTATGTTTGGAAAGCAAACAAAGCTACAAAACTTACAATCGAATAATTTATTTGGTTATATACAGAAAGCTCCGCTGCTGCGGAGCTTTTTGTTTGTATGGAAATTAATAAACAAAATGAAAAACGGACTGCAATTTCAGCTTGCAGTCCGTTTATATGAGGAGGTATCAAAATAAAAAACTATTGGTTTAAAGCATTTATCAGTTTGATAAGAACAGGCTCAAATTTTGCACCATACCAGTGGTTTTCTTCTTCCGCAGTTGCTTTTATGCACTCAACAGTATAGTCGGCCGCAATTTTTGCTGCTTCAAAGGCGGTTTTACCCCTTACAAGAGCACCTGTAAATGCAGAGGCATATATATCTCCTGTACCGTGACAGCTGTTTGGCAGCTTGTCGTGTTCATAGTAGGAATACAAACCGTTTTCATACACTACAATGCCTGTTTTGCCCTCGCGGTACGAAACACCGCTGAGAATTATATTTCTGCAGCCGAGTTCAGAAAGTCCGGCAAGGATATCATCGATATATTTTCTGTCATATTCTGCTTTGTACTCAATATCGGTTAGGAAAGCTGCTTCTGTGATATTTGGAATAATATAATCAGCTTCGCCACACAGTTTTTTCATTGCGGCAACAAATTCAGTGTCGAAACCGGGATAGAGTTTTCCGTTGTCTGCCATAGCAGGGTCAACAATTTTTACACAGTTTTCGGTACCGTTTGCCTTGAATATATCCGCAACATACTCAATCTGCTTTGTACTGCCCAGATAGCCTGTATAAACAGCGTCAAATTTAATGTTTTCCTTTACCCAATGGTCCTTTATTGCGGGCATATCATCGGTTAAATCACGGAAGGTGTAGCCGCTGAAGCCTGCTGTATGGGTGGAAAGAACTGCTGACGGCAGTACACAGGTTTCAATGCCGCAGGCAGATATAATCGGCAGGGCAACAGTGAGGGAACACTGCCCTACGCAGGAGATGTCCTGTATTGTAAGAATTTTTGGATATGTCATATAAATCCGCTCCTTTTTCTTATCTTTATGATTACAATATAACTCTAAACTGATATTATAAAAATAACCAAAATAATAATAAAACATATAACCAGTTATGCAAACAAAAACTGCTGCCACAGAAATTTCCGTGACAGCAGTGTGCATCTCTATATATTCGGTTATTTTTCGGATATGATACCTGCCCGTTTGAAAGCAGGTTCAATCATATAATAAAGAATTACAGAAACCACCATGGCAAGCAGCGCATTTATAAGGCTTGCAGTACCTTTTGTAATAAGCACACCTACAACGGTCTGCCAGGGGTTGCCCATAATAAGATATTCTACGATAAAATTTTTGCCAAGGTAAAGGATAACATAGCTTACAGAGCCGATAACAGCAGCCGAAACAACCTTGATTTTGTTCTTTTTACCTGTTGCAATAAGCCCTGCAACAAATGCCATGGCAAATTTGAGTATAAATGTAATCCAGAATTCCTTTGCATAGAAGGGGTTCATAAGGTCATATATAGCGCCGCCGATACCTGCAGCAAGGCCGCCCGGCACAGCACCGAACAAAAGACCGCCCAGTATGCACATAACATTGCCAAGGTGTATTCTTGTAGGGCCAAGGGGAGTTGGTATTGGAGGCAGCTGAATCTGGTTGCCTACAAAAACAACAGCAGCCATAACACCAATCATAGTCAGGTCTTTAACGTTAAATTTATTTTTTTTCATATATAATACACTCCTGTGTCTTTTTGCAGATACAGTATACTATTAAGCTGGTAACAAGTTAATAACCAAACAGAGAGTATATTATATAACCAGATTGAAACGGAATATAAGGTTGAACAATGTGGTATCCGAAAGGAAAATCCTGCTGTACAGATACAATACAGCAGGACGGCTGGTTATATTGTTATCAGTGAGATACTGAAGATTATATTACGGTTTCTGTTTTCTGCGCTGTCTTCTTATGCGGTTTATATTGCGCTCAAAATCACCGTTGTTTATAAGTTCCGCAAGGACATACTGCTCAAAAACAGGAACGGTACAGGAATAGAAACCAAGTTTATTTTCAAATTCTTCTGCAAGCTGTTTCGGCAGGACCATATAGCCTACACGGAAGGACGGGGCGATTGTGCGGGAAAAGGTGTTTATGTAGATTACCTTGTTGTTTTTGGCAAGGGAAAAAACAGTGTCTTCTGCTTTGGTGGAAACGGTAAGTTCCGAGTC
>JAFSCM010000062.1 GCA_017436765.1 Oscillospiraceae bacterium | reverse complement strand
GGGGTGTGCACCTACTCCAACAAACAGAAGGTTGAGCTTCTTGATGTAAACCAGGATGATATAGAAAAATACACCGAGGTAAGCAGTCAGGTTGCAGTACAGATGGCACAGAATGTTCGCCTCAAAGCCGAAAGTGACTACGGCGTGGCCACCACAGGCTATGCAGGTCCGGGAGGCGAAGATGTAGGCCTTGTTTATATTGCAGTTGCAGCAGAAGATAAAACCTATGTTGCAAAACACCATTTTGCAGGCAAGCGTGAAACGGTTATAAACCTTGCCAGCCAGTATGCCCTTGATATGCTCCGCCGTGTTATGTGCGGTTTGCCTGTAAATGCCGAAGAAGCAGGAGCAAACCAGCAGTCAAAGAAGAAAAAAAGCGGTGCGGGCAGAATTGTACTCAATTTTATACTGCTTTTGCTGCTTTCAGCGGTGCTGGCATTCGGCTGGCTGTGGTATAAGAACGGAATGGATCTGTATGCCGTGCCGTTTGTAAAGGATATCCTCGGCGGTCAGACAGTTGCAGGCGTTATTGCAGAAAGACAGAATACAGATTTTTTTTCAAAAGGTTTTGAGCAGGAAACATCTGATTTAGTATCCGGCTCTTGGGCTCAAAACCGCAGATTAAAGGGCTGGATAACCGTTAAAACCACAGGGGAGGAGTTTGCTGTAGCTTCCCGCCGCAAAAGCGGAAATAGCAGCGGCACCGTCTACGAGGACAACCCTATTGCGGATATGACAACCTATGCGGGTTTTGACGGCGATACACTGTACACAGCGGAGGAAATTCCGCATATAAGCGGCGATGTTCAGATAACGGTTTTTGATACACAGAACAGTTACCGCGAATATTATGTATATTCAGTAGTTACATATACACAGAGTCAGTTTGAAGGGCTGATGAAGATGAGCGACAGCATCGATGTGGCAAATGAAGCAGTAAAGGACAGTATTGTAAAGTTTGAAACAGGAGAAATAGGGGAGTTTGACCGGTTCATCGCCTTTAAACAGACACAGCAGAACGGAGATATCACCGATTATTTTGCAAAAAATGACACAGGCGGTGTTGTGGTTAACAAACCGCAGAATACCCCGGACAGAGCTGACAGTGAAGATGAGCACAGCAGCAGTGAAGAAACACCTTTGCCGACAGCTGAACCTGCTGTTGTACCTTCAGTGCAGCCTACACCGACAGCTTCACCTGATGTTACTCCGACAGCGGATCCGACCGTTGAGCCAACACCAACAGTCAAGCCTTTGGCAAGTCCTGCACCTGAAGCACAGCCGACAGCAACACCAAAGGTTACGCCAACGGTAAAACCGACAGTTTCACCGCAGGCAACACCTGCTCCGACGGCTGTACCTGTGGTTACTCCGGAAGTTATTCCGACAGCTTCCCCTGAAGCTGTGCCAACACCAACAGCAGAACCGACACCGGAACCTGTGGGTTATACCCTTACGGTTACAATGAACGGCAGCGTTGTTACGGGGCCGGCCAATGAGATTCTTGCAAAGATTGTTTCCAAAGAGATGACAGGCTCCTGGAATGCAGAAGCCCTCAAGGCCCAGGCAGTTGCGACACACACATATCTGCGCTATCAGTATGCAAGCGGAAACAGTGCCCCTGCAGTTGCAGGCCGCGATACACCTTATCCGTCTGTGGTATCGGCAGTAAATGAAGTGGCGGACAGAATAATGACCATAAACGGAAAGGCTGTCTATACACCGTACTTTGCATCTTCTGCGGGCAGAACAAATGCATCTTCAGAAGTATGGGGCGGCCATTACAGCCATCTTGTGTCGGTGGAAAGCAAATATGACCATCTGGCAAACGGCTATCAGGGTACGGTGAAAATCGGTCTTGATGAAATGGAAGATATCCTCAGTGATATCGGCATTGAACCTTCGGGAGAACCTGAAGAATGGTTTGAAATAATCAGCCATACAAGCGGCGGTTATGTAAACGAGATGACAATCTGCGGTGAGTCAAAGTATGAAAGTTCCGGCAGCAGAAAAACCATTACAGGCCGCAGAATGAGAGAAGATATCCTTGCAGGCAAAGGTCTCAGGTCAGCAGCCTTTGACATAGAGTATGACAGAGAAAAAGAAAGATTTGTATTTACAACATACGGCTATGGTCATGGCGCAGGTATGAGCCAGTGGGGCGCACAGCTTTATGCACAGAATGAAGGCTGGAACTATAAACAGATTCTTACCCATTACTACACAGGTGTGTCCATAGAAAAAATAAATTAGCAGAAGAGAGCACATAACCCGTGCTCTCTTTCTGAAAAAACAGTATTGGCATATCCATATTGTATAATTGCAGCAATATTTCCAGAGGCAGAAGATGAAATATATTTCACCACAGACAGAAAAAAGAAAACAGCAGAGAAAAAAACGCAGAAGGCAGCAGATGCTTGTCTGTGCTGTTCTGCTTGTTATAATTATCACAGTTTCTGCAGCTGCCCTGATATTGGGTAAAAATGGCGGAAAACCTTCATCTTCGGTTCAGGGCAGCACATCTTCGGTACAGCAGGAGGAATCTTTACAGGAAGAAAAACCTGATGCATCACAGAATCAGGACAGCTCTGATAACAATGAAAATGCACCGGAAGAGAAGCCGAAAAAGAAAAAACAGTCGGTTATAACCCGCATAAAATCACTGTTTGCCAAAACCGAACCGATACCTGTCACATTCCCTGCAACGGTGTTCGGAAAAACGGTGGAAGGGGAAATGAATGAAATCATCAGCCTTTCTCCTTTTGCAACAGAGGTTATTCTTTCTTCCCCCAGTCAGCAGGCACTTGTGGCGGTCAGCAGTTACTGTGATAAACGGGGGAATGAAAAGCTGATGACTGTGGGCACACCACTTATTCCCGATGTGGATAAGATAATACAGCTTAAACCCGACTGCCTGATAATACAGACACCTTTATCGGAAAATGACAGGGTGCGTATAGAAGAAAACGGCATTATGGTGCTGGAGATGAAATACCCCGAAAGCATAGAGGCGTTGGGAGAAATTTACCGCAGTGTAACGGCCATCACTCACGGGGCGGATATTGCCGCCTTTGAAAGCGAAAGAATACTTGCGGATTTAAAAGGGAAACTGGAACTTTACACACAGGCACTGGAAGGTCAGAACAAGCTGAATGCTGTGATGCTTTTCAATACCTATGGAATGATTGCTACCCCGGATACAATGGAAGGATGGCTGCTTGGACATTTCTTCGATGTGAAGGATATGGGCAGAAACTATATGGCGGAAAATATGGAAGCTGTTGTTGCCCATAATCCGCAGGTGATTATTGCTGCAGATAACATCACAGAGGAACAGATTGCGGATATGGGCCTTGGCAATACAGATGCGGTGGCAAACGGCAGGGTATACTATGTGGATATCAGACAGTTTGAAAATCTCAGTTTTAAATCCGTCAAAACACTCAGCGGTATTGCCAACCAGGTTTACGGCAGTATTATCAAACCACCTGTAATTGAAACAGAAGAAACCAAATAAAACAAAAAAGCGATGTTTTTTAAACATCGCTTTTGTTATTATTTGTCACAATATTACGCTTTGTATTATTTTTTGTACAGTTTTGTCGTGTAATCGCTTCTGCTGTCAGAGGGAAATTTGAAGAACATACTCTGTAAATCTGTGGCAAAACTTTCCTTTTCAATTACCCTGCGGCAGTCATCATTTTTATCCTGCAGTATACGGTATGAATGGCTTACAGGCACAGAAGAAATATCGCTTGCCTTTTTCACAATTTCTTCGCCGTTTTTATCCATAGCCAGAATGCGGATAAACGGCGGCAGCTGCGGAAGGCTGTCATCAATACCCATAAGGGCAAAAAGCATAATTCTTTTAAGTCTTGCCCTTGTATACTGTTTTGTAGGCAGATTGCTGAACAGCTGTTCCATATTTGCGGAAAAGGATGCGGCATTTTCAAAGGCGTGGGACAGCTCTGTGTTGCAGTCGGGTATTTTTGCAAAATCTTCGGCTTTCAGTTTTTTCAGAGCATACATAACAGTTTTTTCGAAGGCTGCATCTGCAACAAAATAATCGCCCTGTTCAAGACGGTTTATAAAATTCTGTTTTATCTCATCAGGCACAAACTCTGCGGCCTGTTCAAAGCGGTATTCGGATACGCGCTGTCTTATGCCGCTTGCGGAAGCAAAACCGTCCTTGGCAGAAATATCGTTATAGGCTGCACCCCGTCTTTTTACGGGGATTAATTCCACATCCCAGCAGAGCTTGCGGCATTCTTTTATATATTCAAGGGCAAGTATATCGTTGGAAGCGGAAACAATCTCTCTGGAAAGGCTGAATCTGTTTAAAACAGCCTTTTCCCTTGCCTGGGCAAAGGAGAGCCCTTCAGCAATAAAGCACTTTAAAGCCGCCTCAAAATCCTCTGTAAGCAGGTAATCTGCTATATCGCACAGCAGGGGCAGATTTCCGCTTTCACTGCCGAAGCTGACAGCGTCCACACCTAAGTTTTTCAGTATATGCACTCCGCTTTTTGCAAAGCCTTCGGCGGAAAAACTGCTGTAAGGGAAAGGCACTTCACACACCAGACTGACACCGCAGTCCACAGCATATTTTGCGCGGCAGAATTTGGATAAAAGGCTTATCTCTCCGCGCTGGACACAGCTGCCGCTCATTGCCACAGCAATTCTGTCAAATCCCATACTGCGCAGTTGTTCAGTCTGATACAGATGTCCCTTGTGAAAAGGGTTGTATTCCGCAACAATTCCCACTGTTTTTGACATAAATAGCTCCTTTTACCTTGAAAAATATACAAATATATTATATAATAAAAGAACTATAAAATAAACACCATTTTTAATTGGAGGATTGATTAAAATGAAAATTTTGGTAATCAACTGTGGTTCCAGCTCCCTTAAATATCAGCTCATCAATATGGAAGATGAAAGCGTTATCTGCAAAGGTATCTGCGAAAGAATCGGTATTGAAGGCAGCTTTATCAAACACGAAGCTAACGATGGCAAGTGGACAGTAGAAGTTCCATTCCCAACACACACAGAAGCATTCGCAAAAGTTGTTGAAATGATGACAACAGGCGAAGGCAAAGTTATCGATGATGTAAAAGAAGTTTCCGCTATCGGTCACCGTGTTGCTCACGGCGCAGAAAGCTTCAAGGAATCCACACTTGTTGATGATGAAGTTATTGCAGAAATCGGTCGTCTTGGCGCAATCGCACCACTGCACAACCCAGCACACGTTCTTGGTCTCAACAGCGCAAAAGCTGTATTCGGCGCAGACGTTCCAAACGTTGTAGTATTCGATACAGTTTTCCACGCAACAATGCCAAGAAAAGCATATATGTACGCAGTACCATACGAATGGTATGAAGATCACAAAGTTCGTCGTTACGGCTTCCACGGCACAAGCCACAAATTTGTTTCCCTTACAGCAGCTGAATTCCTCGGCAAAAAACCAGAAGAACTCAAAATCGTTACATGCCACCTTGGCAACGGTTCTTCCATCGCAGCTGTAGACGGCGGCAAAGTTGTTGACACATCCATGGGCTTCTCCCCACTTGCAGGTCTCCTTATGGGTACAAGAAGTGGTGACGTTGATCCATCCGTTGTTACATTTATGGCAGAAAAAACAGGTATGAACGGCACAGAAATGTCCCAGTACCTCAACAAAAAATGTGGCTTCCTCGGTGTTTCCGGTGTTTCCAGCGACTGCCGTGACCTTGAAATCGCAGCAGGCGAAGGCAACGACAGAGCAGCTCTCACACTTGAAATGCTCGTTTACCAGATTCAGAAATTCATCGGCTCCTACACAGCAGCTATGAACGGTCTTGACTGTATCGTATTCACAGGCGGTATCGGTGAAAACTCCGCTTCCACACGTGCAAAAGTTTGTGAAGGCCTTGGCTGGTTCGGCGTAGAAATCGACGCAGAACAGAACTCTAAACGCGGTCTTGCTGTTAACGACATTACAGGTGCAAACGGCAAAGTTAAAGTTCTCGTTGTTCAGACAAACGAAGAACTTATGATTGCTCGTGACACAAGACGTGTTGCATTCGGTGAATAATAACCTGCCCGAAGATTTATGCAAAACGCGCTCTGACTGCGCAGTGTCAGAATATTCTGTAAAAATGAAAATTTTATAGTAATAAAAAGGTGAGGATTTTCCTCACCTTTTTTGATGCGGAATTATTATGTAGATTTGTTCACATTTTTATTGTATAGTAAAAGTATAAAAAAGGAGGTGTCGGTATGAAAAAGAAAATTGCATGGGCTGTTGCCTTTATTGCTATGTGCATTGCTGTCTTTGGCAATCCTGTTGTAAAAATAAACAATCACAGGCTGAAAAAGGCGGTAACAGCACTGGATG
>JAFSCM010000061.1 GCA_017436765.1 Oscillospiraceae bacterium | reverse complement strand
CACCTGCAATATTGCCTGTGCCTATTGTTGCTGCCAGTGCAGTACAAACAGCCTGGAAAGGTGTTATGGAACCGTCCTGTGCAGATTTTTTATCGAAAATTTTACCGATAGTGTTTTTTAATGCATAAGGGAATTTTCTAATCTGTATAAATCATGTGCGTAAGCTGAGATACAGCCCTACACCTAAGATACACACCATAGCAGGAACACCCCAGATAAAAGTGTTTAAAACATCATTTATAGACTTTATTGTTTCGTACATATATTTTCCTCATTTCAGATATACAGCATAAATGATCTGTATTATTAAAACCATATTATTATGCCAAATAAAAAAATATATGTCAACATAATTAATTTATTTATATGCTTTTATATAATGAAAATAAGAAGGTGACAATGTGTCTGCTGACATACATATTTCTGTAATAAAGAGAAAAAACATCTGAAAGTGACGATGAGTTCGATATTTTTGTTTTATTGTCTCAACTGCAATTGACATTTTACATTATTACATATAAAATGATTGTATATAGAAATATACTTAATTTAATTAAAGATAAATGAGGTCTTATGATAAATCACGACTCCAGCATACCATTGTACATTCAACTTTCAGGTATACTTGAAGAAGCCATTTATAATAAAGATTATAAAGACGGGGAAAAACTGCCATCAGAAAATCAGCTCTGCAAGCAGTATAATGTAAGCCGAATTACAGTTCGTCAGGCGCTTTCCAAACTTGAACAGAAAAATCTGGTTTATTCTGTTCACGGGAAAGGCACTTTTGTGCGCCTTGCGGAAATATCTCAGGGTCTTGTTAAAATTACATCTTTCCAGAAAACTCTTGAACAGAAGGGCCTCACGGGTTATACCGAAATAGAAGATTACAGTCTGAAAAAAATCCCTGAAACAATCAAGATTTTTTTCGAAGTTCCTAATGTGGCAAGGCTGTGCCTTGTAGGGTATGCCAATGATATGCCTATTGTTTACTACAATTCATATCTTATAAGTACCCTTGCATCAGAAATGTATCCTATTGCGCAGAAATGGGAACAGGAGAAAAAAGCTTTTTCAACCTGGGATATATATCCGGAAATCAGTATAAGAAATCTTCATATGGAACAGAAACTTTCTGCTGTTATAGCAGATGCAAATATTGCAAAAATTCTGAAGGTATCCAAAGGTGACCCTGTTATGAAGATGGAGACACACGCTTATTCCAACGGCAATCTGGTGGAATATAAAATAGCATATTACCGTGCAGATAAATATTCTTTTACAATAAAAAGAGAACTGGATAACAATATTTAATGTAATTTACATACAGAATAAATTTGAGAAAAGACAACTTGTACTAACAGGTTGTCTTTTTTTGTTTATGCACAATACAAGTGTTTAATACAACATATAATACTTGTTATATATTAGAGTTGTTCTTTTTTACAAATTGTAACGTTTCAATTTGGTGTAAACATAAAAATTTATCATATTTCAAAGTTGTTGACAGAGTTTTTATTGACAAAACTTTGCTGAAAAGTTATTATAATGTCATAAACTTGTTATAACAACGAATAACAAGAAAAATGAACGTATTATAAGGAGGAATTATCTATGTCAAAAGAAACTCTTAGAATCCATTGCTCGAACGGACATTTAGGATTCGCTCCAACAAAAGAAGAAAGCTTCTGGATTGGTGCAAAAACATTGCCAGACTACTACTGCTGTGACTCCGGTTCTGACGATATCGGTCCAGTGCCACTTGGTACAAACAAATGTGCATCCCATCCAAACCACCAGAAACACGACCTTGAACTTATGCTTCTTGCATCCAGAGAACAGGGCGTACCAATGATCATCGGTTCATCCGGCGACACAGGCTCCAACGAAAAAGTGGATATGTACGTTGGCTTCATCAAAGAAATCGCTAAAAAACACAAGATGAAGAACTTCAAACTTGCATACTTCTACTCTGAAGTAGACAAAGAATACATCAGAGCAAAAATGGAAGCAGGCGAAGCAATCGAAGGTCTTGACGGCAGAACAAACCTTACATTTGAAGAACTTGATGAAACAGACAGAATCGTAGCTGTAGCAGGTGTTCATCCATTTATCAAAGCTCTTGAAATGGGCGCAGACGTAATCATCGGCGGCCGTTCCTCTGACGTAGCAGTATTCGCATCTGCATGTATCCACGAAGGTTTCCCGGAAAACATCGCATACTACTGCGGTAAAGTTCTTGAATGTTCATCCTTCTGCTGCGAACCATACGGCGCAAAAGAAACAATCATTGGTACAGTAACAAAAGACGACGTTAAAGTTACAGCAATGAGCCCATACCAGAGAGCTACACCGGCATCTGTTGCAGGCCACGCAATGTACGAAAGAACAAACCCCTACTACGAATACGTAGCAGGCGGTATGATGGACATGAGTGAATGTGTATACGAACAGTATGACGAAAAGACATGCCGTATCACAGGCGCAAAATTCGTACCAATCGAAGGCAGAGTAAAAGTTAAACTGGAAGGCTCCGGCAAAGTTGGCGAAAGATATCTCGGTATGGCAGCAGTTCGTGACCCATACACAATCCAGCACATTGACGAAGTTATCGACTGGGCAAAGAGCCAGGTAGAAGAAAGATTTGCAGGCCAGAAATATGAACTGAGCTACAGAATCTTCGGTAAAAACGGCGTAATGGGCGAACTTGAACCAATCAAGGAAACAAAATCCCACGAACTTATGATCATCGTAGAAGGTGTTGCACCAACAGAAGAAGTAGCAGAAGAAGTAACACTTATCGGTATGAGACAGATCTTCTACGCAAGACTTCCGGAAGTTAAAGGTACAGCAGGTACAGCAGCATTCGTACTGGACGAAGTAATCGAAATCAGCCCAGCATACAAATGGACACTTGACCACACAGTTCCAGTAGACGATCCACTCGAACTGTTCCCAGTTACAATGATCGAAGTAAACGGCGAAGAAGAATAATATAGGAGGAACAGAAACTATGAAAACAGTAAAATTGGTTGACCTTGCAAAAACAATCCGTAGTAAAAATGCAGGTACAGACAGAATTACTTTCGATATTATCTTCAGAGAAAAAGAAAAATACGAAATGGTTAAAAAATCCGGTGCTCTTACACCTGAAACAGTAAAAAAACTTTACGGTATTCCAGATGAAAGACTTGCAGCATTCGTAGAATTTGACCCAGGTCTCGCAATCAAATTCACAATCAACCGTCTCAGACCATCCGGTTCCTTCGGTGAAGGCGATATCTTCGGCTGCCAGCAGTATGCACCGCTTCTTGATGTTGAAATTCCGGTTGAAGAATAAAAACAGGAGTAATTAAAGTTAAAAGAAGGTAGATATTATGTCTATACAGTTAATAATTATTCTTGTATATTTTGCGGCAACAGTGCTTATCGGCCTGTACGCACAGTCCAAAGCCAAGGATTCCTCTGCATTCCACGGTGCACAGCTTGGTGTACTGATGTGTGTGGCAGCAGGTACAGGTGAATGGCTGGGCGGCACAGCAACAACAGGTGTTGCAGAATACGGTTTTGACTTTGGTATATCAGGTTCCTGGTACACAATAGCAAACGGCATCGGTGTAATCTTCCTTGCACTGCTCTTTGCAAAGC
The DNA here is from genome assembly GCA_017436765.1 of Oscillospiraceae bacterium. Lineage (GTDB taxonomy): Bacteria > Bacillota > Clostridia > Oscillospirales > Ruminococcaceae > RGIG3102. Next base: position 2,400 of record JAFSCM010000061.1, on the reverse strand, counting down.
TGTACAGAAGTATGGAATCTGTAACAGTACCAGGCATTATCGGCAAGTTCCTTGGCGTAAAGGCAAGAACAGTATCCAGCGTGTTCCTTACATTTGTAATGATAGCAGTTGGCATCTCACAGATGATAGCAGCAGGCAGTCTGGGCGTTTCACTGGTTGGCCTGGACTTCAATGTAACAGTAGTTGTATTTGCAGTTGTGTTTATAGTATACACACTGGCAGGCGGTATGCAGGCAGTAGCATACACAAACATTATGCACCTTATCTTTATGTATGGCGGCGTAATTCTTGCAATCTTCCTTGCACTTGGCAAGGTAGGCGGTATGGAAGGTCTGCAGACAACACTTCCTGATACATACTTCAACATGACAAGCATCGGTATGCCAAAGGTATCCAGCTGGGTAATAGCATCACTGCTTGGCGCATGTACAGCACAGGCAGGCATTCAGCCAATCCTTGCAGCAAAGAACGAAAATGTAGCAAAGAAATCAGCAATCATTACAGCATTTGTGGCAGCACCGTTCGGTCTTTTCACAGCACTGCTTGGTATGATAGCAAAAACAATGTCCCTTAACGGTACACTGACAAACACAGCAGGCGAACTGGTAACAAACGGCAAGCTTGCACTGCCGACACTTATGATGCATCTTCCACCTCTTGCAGGCGGTATCGTTCTCGCATCAATCCTGGCAGCAATCCTTTCCACAGTATCCCCGCTGATTCTCGCAGCAGGTACAATGGTTACAAAGGATATCTATCAGGGCATAATCAAACCTGGTGCAGATGACAAGCAGGTTATGAAGATGAGCCGAATCACAACAGCACTTTCAGGTGTTCTGTGTTCCGTAGCCGCAATCATAATGAACAGCTCCGGCATCAAGGTACTGGATATTGTATACTTTGCATATTCAATGCGCGGCGCACTGTTTGTGGTTGTTCTGCTTGGTATCTACTGGAAAAAGACAAGCGAAAAGGGCGCAGTATGGGGCATGATAGCAACAGCAGCAGTAGGCTTCTTCTGGGTAGCATACAATGCCATAGTTGGTCACTTCCCAATACCTGGCGTAACAGAAACATACATTTCTGTAATCACAGCACTTGTTTCCACAGTGGTATTCTCACTGGTATTCAAAAAGGAAAAGGAAACAGTAAACAAATAAACATCTTATGCGGGAGGCGGAAAGCGCGTCCGTCTCCTGCATAACAGTAAATCTGCCGGCATTCTGCTGACAGAGATATTTTAAATTTTTATACTCCCCAAAAAGTGAGATTAAATTTTTAAAATTAAAACAATTGTTATAAATATCTTATGGTATTGCAAACGTAACTTTATACCATAGATTTTATATATCCCACGCAAAAAAATAAAAAAAGAAGAGGAGTAAAAATTATGCCTATAGAACTTATTTATCTGATAGTTTTATTAGTAGTTATCTGCTTGGTATTTATTGTTCTTAAAAGACCTATTTACGAAGCAATGTTCGTTGGCTACATCGCAATGGTAGCCTGCCTTGGTGCATGGGGAGACTTCGGCACATACCTGCTTAAAATCTCCACAAACACACTGTTCTATGCAATCATCGCATTCTTGACTGTTGCACACATTTTCAGTACAACAGGCGTTATCGACGACTGTATCGACGTTATCCTGTCAATCTTCGGCCGTTTCACAGGCGGTGCAGGTTATGTAGCACTTATCGGCTCCACATTCATGGGCGCTCTTTCCGGTTCCGGTGCAGGTAACGTTGCAGCAACAGGCGTTTTCACAATCCCTGCAATGAAAAAATCCGGCTTCCCACCAGAACTTGCAGCTAACGTAGAAATGTCTGCATCCACAATGGGTAACATGATCCCACCTGCAGGCGTTATCACATCTGCATTTGCAGCTCTCGGCCTTGTATATCCTGAAACATACGATATGTCCCAGCTGTGGATGGTTATGTGGGGTATCGCAGCATGGTTTATCCTTCAGAGAGCTATTACACTCTTTGCATTCTGCAAATACTACAAAGTTAAACCAATGCCAAAAGAAGATATTCCAAAACTTGGCGACGCACTCAAAAAAGGCTGGAAAGCTCTGCTTATCCCAGTAGTTATCTTCCTTCCATTCTGGCTTGACTCCCAGTTCAAAACAACACTCTTCAAAGAACTTATCGGCGACGGCGCAGCAGCAATGTCCAGCTGTATCCTTCTCTTTACACCGGGTCTTGCCGGTATGTACGCTCTCCTTATCTGCAAAGATAAGAAAAAAGCAAAAATTTCCAATCTTGCAAATGTTCTTTCCAACACAGTTAAGGGCATAGTTCCTGTATCTGCAACAATCTACTTTGCATACGCAATTTCCGAACTGTTTGCAGCTAAAGGCGTTGGCGATGCAATCGGTGCCTGGGTACAGTCCCT
>JAFSCM010000007.1 GCA_017436765.1 Oscillospiraceae bacterium | reverse complement strand
TAGACTTTGTAAAATAGTTTTTTACATTATTATGCATATACTTCTCCCGCACATTATTATCTGATTATATATATACCATATTTACAGAAAAAAATCCACATAATTCAACTCAAATTCACCTTTTTTACACTTATGACAGGTTTTTTTACCAATATCATTGTATGCAATCACATATTTACAACACATTAAATTTATATTATTATATAATGTAAATCATATTTACAGACATTTTATTGTTAAATAAATATTAAAAATTGTTTAAAGGAGTTATATGTCTACTTTAATAATACTTGTGATTCTGCTTTGTCTGTCAGCCTTCTTTTCCGCGTCGGAAACCGCGCTTACCGGTGCAAACAGAATCCGTCTTAAAAATCAGGCTGAAAACGGAGACAGAAAAGCAATCCTTGCTCTTAAACTTATCGGAAATTATGACGGTACACTTTCCACCCTGCTTATTGCAAACAACATTGTAAACATTCTGGCATCATCCCTTACAACTGTATTTTTCATAGATCTTCTTGGCGCAAATGCTGTCGGCATTGCAACTGCCGTCACAACCGTTGCCGTTATTATTTTCGGTGAGGTGCTTCCGAAAAGCTTTGCAAAAGAAAACAGTGAGGATATGATAAAGCTGTCATCTTCCATACTTAATATTCTTTCAAAGCTTTTCACCCCTTTTGTTGCTGTTCTCAATTTTATCAAATCTCTGCTTAAAAAGAAGAACTCCGGCAATGAAGAATTTGTTCCTTCCTTTTCCGAAGAAGAACTTATCTCTATTATAGATGAAATTGAAGATGAAGGTGTCCTTGAAGAAACCCAGGCAGAGCTTGTTCAGAGTGCCATTGAATTCAAGGAAATATATGCAGGTGAAATTCTCACTCCCCGTGTTGACATTGCTGCAGTGGACAAAAGTGCTGATATAGACAAGGTTATCGAGCTTTTCCTGCGACATAATTTCAGCCGTATGCCTGTTTATGAAGAATCTATCGACAATATCTGCGGTTTTATCAGTCAGAAAGACCTTTTTGCAATGATACTGCGAAATGTTGAGTTCAGCTGGCACGACCTTATCAAGCCATGTCTGTATGTGCCGCCTAAAAAGAAAATCATCGACACTATGCAGATTCTGCAAAAGGAAAAAATCCATATGGCTGTTGTTACCGACGAATACGGCGGAACAATGGGTATCATCACCCTTGAAGATATCCTGGAAGAACTTGTTGGCGAAATATGGGACGAACACGACGAAGTTACACAGTTCATAAGACAGCTGGACGATGGCAGCTATGTTGCACTGGGTGAAGTTGAAGTAACCGATATGTTCGAAGCAATTCTTGACACGGACAGTGCGCCTGTCAAGGACTTTATCACTCTTTCCGCATATCTGCTGGAAAAACTGAGCAAAATTCCTAAAAAAGGCGAAACCGTATGCGATGAATATTTCTCATACACAATCCTTGAAATGAACGAACACAGAATTGTAAAGGTAAAGGTTGTTCCTGTTACCGAAAACAATTCCGAAACACAGTAAACAATATTGTATATAAACAGAAAAGGAGTTATCCACTATGAAATTAGGCGTTATGGCAGGAACCCCTGTAGACACTCAGATGGGTGTTGACTATGTTATCTCAAAAGGTCACGAGGCAATAGGTTTTGCATGCAGCAAAAGTGCCCCGGAACAGAATGAAATGCAGATTCTCCACAAGGAGGAGCTGCTGAGGATAGCAATAAACGGCTGTCTTGATATGGTAAAACAGGGCGCTGAAGGCATATATGTATACTGCAACTCCCTTTCCGGCGCTATTGATATGGACAGGCTGAAAAAAGAAGTTCCTGTATGTGTTGTAACACCGCTGGATATCTATAAGATGTGCGCAGCAGACTACAAAAGACTTTCTGTAATTGCCGCAAACGGCCAGAGTCTTGCCGCTATCGAAAAAACAATTCTCTCTGCAAACCCTGAATGTGTGGTTTTCGGTGCAGGTCTTCTTCCTCTTGTGGTGGAAATAGAAAAAGGCACACCTTCCCGGGTAATTTATGACAGCTTTCAGCTCAAAAAACTTACAGACAGCTTTGTTGCCATAGGCTGTGATGCTTTTATACTCGGATGTACTCATTTTCCGTATGTTGAAAAAGAAATCAGAGAAGGCATTTCCGTTGAGGTTATAAACCCAAGCGATGCCATGCTGGAAGTTCTTGAAAAAAACAGATAGCTTTCTGAATTATTGCAGTGAAGGTATTTACCGCTTTCACTGCAATTTTGTTTAATTAATACTTTTGTCAAATAAAATGATTTTTTATTTACTTTTTTGTCAATGGAAAATTTTTTTAATTTGGTTTATACTATTATTAGTAATATGTTTTAATATTCAGTCGCATTCTCTGAACTTACAGGTTAAGGAAGGTAAGATATATGACATTTTCACAGCTGAACTATGTGCTTGAAATTTCCCGCTGCGGTTCCATCAATAAAGCTGCATCAAAACTTTTTGTATCCCAGTCCAGCCTTTCCAACTCCATTCAGGAACTTGAAAAGGAACTTGACATCACAATTTTTGTGCGCAGTACAAAAGGCATTGAACTTACCCCTGAAGGCAGCGAATTTTTAAGCTATATACGGCCGCTGATTGAACAGGAAAAACAGATAAAGGCTCTTTATGAAAAAAAGAACTCCAAACCCTGTTTGCGTCTCAGTGTTTCAACACAGCGATATCCTTTTGCCGTAAAAGCCTTTACCGACCTGCTCAATGCGGCCGACCAGCCTAAATTTGAAGTGCGCATAAAGGAAACAGGTATATACCAGATAATAGAAGATGTATACAACAATGACAGCTCCATAGGTGTTATCTTCATATCCCGTGAAAGTGAAAAGTTTATGCACAAGACACTTGCTACCAAAAACATCACTTTTACCCCTATCAAAAAAATCAATCCGAGGGTATATATCAGCAAAAATCATCCTCTGGCAAATAAAGAAAAAATACATTTCAATCAGCTTATGGAATATCCGTATGCCGTATTTGACCACGGTCAGGGCAAAAACCTGTATTACACTGAAGAAATCAACCTTGCAGGCTTTAAAATCCCTGAAAAGCTGATTTTCGTACACGACCGCGCAAGTATGTACAATATTGTAAGCAATACAAACGCATTTTCTATCGGCAGCGGCATTCTTAACGAGGGATATTTTGACAGTGATATTCTCTCTCTGCCTGTGGAGTGCAATTCTGATGATGTCATGGAGCTTGGCTGGATTAAGCTGAATAACCGCAAACTTTCCGATGAAGAAAAGCTGTACATAAAATATCTTGAGGAAAGTCTTTCCGAAGAAATATAAACCGACTGTACCTATCGCCTGCGGTATATTCTGCAGGCGATTTAAATTGACATCAATCTTTCCCTGTGATATAATTTTTCCAACGCAAACAGGAAGTTTGTACTGATTTTTATAAATATAAATTAGTGTGCTATGAAAGCTCTTAACGGATAGACTCTATCCGTCGGTTTTTGTGGCATTTTTTATTTGGAGGATATAATGAACAGCACAAAAAAACTTGTTATCTCTGCCCTTCTGCTGGCACTTGCCTTGGTTTTGCCTTTTCTGACAGGACAGATTCCTGAAGTGGGAAATATGCTGCTGCCTATGCACCTGCCTGTCCTGCTGGCAGGGTTTGTGGTAGGCGGGCCGTCTGCTATGGCTGTAGGTGCAGTTGCTCCGCTGCTGAGGAGCATTATCTGGGGTATGCCGCCGCTTTTCCCGAAAGCTATCGGCATGGCTTTTGAGCTGGCGGCCTATGGTCTGGTTTCGGGCACTGTATATTCTATGAGCAGAAAAGACAGCAAATCGGTTTTTGCCGCCCTTATAGCCGCTATGATAGCAGGCAGAATTGTATGGGGTGTTGTAACTTTTGCTTTGTATGGTATAATGGGTAACACATTTACCATTGCTGTTTTTATGGCGGAAGCATTTTTCAATGCTGTGCCGGGTATAATTGTGCAGCTTATCCTTATTCCTGCCCTTGTGGCAGCACTTAAAAAGGCAAAAGTTATCGGATAGCAGGCATACAAAGCCTGCGGAGGTTTTGTATGAAGATTGTTGTTATAGACGGTCAGGGCGGCAGCCTTGGCAAAACTCTTGTTGAAAAAATAAAAAAGCAGTACGGCTGCGAGCTGTATGCCATAGGCACCAACAGTATAGCAACTGCCGCCATGCTTAAAGCCGGGGCTGACTTTGGAGCAACGGGCGAAAATCCCGTTGTGGTAAACTGCCGTGATGCCGATATTGTTCTGGGGCCTGTGGGCATAATTGCCGCCGACAGCCTGCTGGGCGAAATAACACCTAAAATGGCTTCTGCCATTGCCTGCAGCAGTGCAAAAAAGATTCTTGTACCTGTAAGCAGGTGCAAAATTGTTATAGCAGGTGCTCCTGATATATCTTTCGGCGAAGCAATAGACGGCGCTGTAAGGGCTCTGGGCGATATTATAACAAAATAAAAAATCTGATATATACAGGTATGGACAAACAGAGGTTCATACCTGTTTTTGCATTTTAAAAAGCCATCTGTATCAGGGTGTTCCTATCAGGAAAACGCCCTCTGCAGATGGCTTTTATATACCGGTTATTCTGTTGTTTCAAATGTTTTTTCCCAGTGCAGCTGGCTTCTTTCCACTGTTTTGCCGCTTGCAGCTGTTTCCATATAGGCAAATGACCAGTTATCGCCAAGGCCTTTTTCCTGCATTATACGGTATCCGTCACTTTCCAGCATCTGCGGATAGTATTGGTCAAGAGTGCCTGCAAAATAGTTTACATTGAAATCTGCCCACATTGATGCAAGGGCATCCTTTTCTTCTTCAGTAAGTTTCAGTTCTGCCACATTTGCATAGGCTTTCTGATATGCAGATTCAAAATAGAACTGTTTATTGTATTCATCGAAATTCAGCAGATTTTCATCTGTTATGCCGTTTTCCTCTGCCCATCCCTGAACATCAATTTCCTGTACATTGTAGAACATTTTTTCAGGTGTAATGTGAACTACGCCATAATGGCACTGGCGGATAGTCATACCTGCTGTGGCGATATCTGCAATGCCGCTTTCTGTTTCTTCAATATGCTGCAGATGGATGTGACCGCTGAGGTTTACATCCACACCATATTTGTCGTAAAGAGCAATCAGTTCTTCGTTATTGAATATGGTGTATTCAAAACTGAAGGCTTCGTCAGGATAATGGTTCACAATATTCTGATGTGTAAGTGCCACAATCTTTGCATCTTTACTTATTTTTGCAAGTTCCGCATCGAGCCATGCCAGAGTATCGTCTTCGGCCTTTGTGCCGCCTGTCATAAAGCTCTGCGGGGTGTAGACAACCGCCGCATAAATATCCTGGCCCAGCTTTGCAATATAACTGAGTCCGTCGGGAGAAACGGTATATGCTATATCAGGACCAAAATCTTTATAATATTCCACAAAGTCCGCTTCGGTTGTGTAGTCGGTTTTATAGGAGTATTCCCCTTCATATCCACGGCTGAAAGGATATTCCACATCGTGGTTGCCCGGCAGTACAAGCACATCTATGCCTGCTTTTTCAATTTCCCTGAGTTTCAGTATAAAATCTTCGTGGCTAAGCTTTTCGCAGTTGAAGGATATATCTCCGCCTATAAGCACGGCGTCAGGTTTCTGGTTTATAACATCCTTAACAAAGGCATTGCAGATTTCTTCGCTGTAATGGGTCATCTTGCCGTCCCCTGCCTTTATCATTTCCACAAAGGTTTCGGAATTGTCGGTAAGCTGCTGTGACAGGTAATGCATATCTGTGGCGTGGAAAAGGGTAATTTCTGTTTTTTCATCCCTTGCATCCGCACCGCATCCTGTAAATGCCATAATTGCCGCAGCGAGCATAAACGCAATAAGTTTTTTCATCTTCTGCCTCATAATTTATAATTTTTATCAGAAATATTCCTTTATCTTTGAACCTGAAAAATAATGGAGATTAAGCTCTTTTGAAAGATATTCCAGAATTTTAAGTCCCCATACACTGTTGCCTTTGGCATCAAGGCTTGGGCCGTAAACGGCAATACCGAAATTATTTTCAACACAGCACATTATACCGCCGCCTACACCGCTTTTGGCAGGAACGCCAACCCTGATGGCAAATTCCCCTGAGCCGTCGTACATACCGCAGGTAACCATAAGTGTTTTGGCTATAAGCGCATGTTCACTGTCGATTATACGCTCGCCGGTAAAGATATTTACACCGTCATTTGCCAGCACGCTGCCCAGCATTGCCATATCAACGGCGGTTACATCAACAGAGCACATTTTGAAATAGACATCCAGCACCTGCTCAACATCCTTTTCTATTACGCCCTCGTTAGCCATCATGTATGCCATAGCCCTGTTTTTCATACCTGATGCTTTTTCGGAAAGATATACTCTCTCGTTGAGGAGAATATCGTCTCTGCCACAGATTCTGCGCAGAAGACTGAGAAAATCGCTGAACGGGAATCTGCCGTCCAGAACGCCTGCAACTGCTATGGCACCTGCATTTATCATAGGGTTAAGAGGGATATGTGTATGTGTTTCAAGGCGCACAAGACTGTTGAAGGCATCGCCTGTAGGTTCAACGCCTACCTTGCTGAAAACCTTTTCCTTGCCTTCTGTCTGCAGGGCAAGGATAAGTGAAACAACCTTTGAAATGCTCTGCATGGTAAAACGCGTTTCACAGTCTCCGTATTTATATATTTTTCCGTTATTGGCTACAATACATACACCAAGGGCATCGCGGTCCGCCTTGAAAAGTTCCGGAATATAGCTTGCAACATTTCCGTCATTTTCAAAACTTCTGGCATAGTTATATGCATCTCTGACTACATTCTCAAGATTGACTTTATTCATCTGTCGGTGTCCTCTTTCTGTATAAAATATTATATATGTAATATGTATACTGTTTTTATATCACAAGTTATATCTAATATAACATATTATTTCTCCGTTATAAAGCGGTTTAAAACAAAAAAATCTCCCTTCTGCATAACAGACGGGAGAATTTTGTTTAAAATATTACTGCAAGTGCAATTATCAGCATGTGCACAGGATAAAATGCATAGCAGAAATTGCGGAACCACTTTTTGCTGCAGCCTTTCTGACCATTGTACAGCCATATAAATACAAGGCTTAACAAAGCAAGGGACTGCTGCACAAGCCCGAAGCTGTGTCCGAAAATTTCAACAGGGTAATAAAGCCCGCCCAGCATTTCCACATTTATATACCACAGGCACAAAAGCTGTCCTGCAAAGCACCACCATTTTTTACCATGGAAAAGATAGAATACAATAACTGTAAGTACCCCCGCACCATAGTAGTCAATCATTGCAATATAGCCTGCAAGCCAGCCCAGAATACAGGAAACCAGTATTGCAGGAACAGTCAGCCATATTTTGCCTTTTTTTCTTACACTGTCGATAAAATATATAAGCACCAGACCAAGGCTGAGTGTCCACATAACATTCTGATGAAATGGGTATACGATAGTGCCGGAGTACATAAGGTTAAAAGGTATTTCTGAAATTACCGCAAGTACAAGCAGCCTTTTAAGATATTTTTTCACATCTGATGTATGGCTGAACCCTTCGGCAATCATAAAGGCAAATATAGGGAACGCAAGGCGGCCTATGCAGGTGAGCCAGTCGTTACCGGGCACAATTTTTGCCCACAGGTGGTCACACAGCATAAATGCCATTGCAATTATGTGCAGAGCCGATGATGTTATGCCTGATTTTTTTGTTTTTTCCATACACACCTCTGCGGCACAGCTGAATGCCGCTTTTTGTTATAATTAGTACTGTTATATAATCAAAGGCCTGCCAAAAGCTTTGAAAAAGAGGTTGGCAAGCCTTTATTATTATTTTACTGCACAAATATCAACAATATGTGATAAAATGTGTGATTTTGCAATTATATTTTAACCAATGGATTTAAGATAGCCTATTTCCATCAGTTCTCCCGAAAACTTTGCGAAATCCTTTTTGATAAAGTCCGGTGCATCGTTGGCAGAAACATAGTATGCCATAAAATCATAATCATCCGCTTCTTTTATGTGGAAATCCACATCTTCATCCATAAACACAACTGCATAGTAACAGTCTTTCTGTGCTGGAGCGTAAAGTCTTGCCTTGCTTGCCTGTGCAAGCTGACTTACTTTATCTGCATCGGTGTAGATTTTTACGCGTTCAGGCTCTTCCCAGCGGGCATTTTCTGCAAATTCATACTGTGTAAAATAGGTATTGGTTCTGTAGTACGGTGCCTGTCTGCTTTCCCTGTACGGATAGTAGGTATACATTGCAACCGCTTTAATACCCTCCGGTACTGTAAGGGTTGTATACTGTTCAAGACCAATATTTTTAAGGGCTGAAATTGTGTTGATGCAGTCCTCTGTCACATCAAACAGTACATTGTCGTAAAGCGCCATCTGATTTTTTTCTTTTGCATGATAGTATGCAGATGTGGTTTCCACTGCTGCAGCCTGCGGTGCCCTGAAACTGCTGAAGCTGTTCTGCGGCACATTGATGTATTTTTCTATCACATCAAGGTCGCTGGAATAGTTTATCTGTATGCGGGCAAGCACAGGGCCTGTGCGCTGGTCTTTCTTCTGACGGGTAATGTTGAGTGTATCCTGAGCGATAGCACTGTAAAGCAGTTCTTTATCCTCATCGGAGAGCTTTACAGTCTGTACATTTTTACCGAAACCGTCTTTTATATCAAAGCTTTCCACCGCTCCGGCATCAACTTTGAATACAGGATAAAGCTGTTTTTTGAAACTTTCCAGGTCTTCAAGAGCTGCCAGCATTTTAAGAACTTCAACAGGGACCTCTTCGTCATAACCGCGGATTACTGTTTTGCCGTTGTTCATTGTGTACTGGATTGTAACATTGCGGTACATAACCTGAATGTCATTTTGGTCTATTGAATTTACAATTTCCTTATGAATATTCCTTACCGCTTCAATTTCTGCAGCATCGGCAAATTCAGGATAAGCACCCGAATATGTTGTGTACAGTTCACCGTATCTGTTATATTCCAGCTTGCTTATTTCGTCATAATCACCTTTGTAGTTTACTGTTACAGATTTGATATCTGCTGTATCAGGGATATAGCTTTCGTAGCCGAAACAGCCGCTGTCGATGCAGAGGAGGAATGCAACTGTCAGCACAAGGCTTACGCCAAGGCCCATTAAACCGCGTTTTGTAGGTTTTGGGTTGCGGGAAACCACCGCATTGAACACAAGGTAAATTGCAACTGTGAACACACAGCTTGTTATACCGATGTGGACAATACTGTCCCAGCTGCTTCCGAAAATCATCTGATAGAAGAAGCCGAAGAATATGCCGCCGCCAACTGATGCCGCAAGAAGAATAAACTGATAAAGAGGACTTTTTGTGCTTGCGCTCTGTGCAATTTCACTTTTGCGCCTTGTGTACACCCTGCAGGAAAGCATCATTATCAGGATAACCGCTGCCGCATAAATGCAGCTGAGCAGCAAGCCCTGGCTGAATTCGTCACCTCTCATAAAGGTTTCATACATCATAACTGCAGGAGAGAATTTAACCGCTGTGTACAGTACCTTCTCGCTTACCGAAAAGCCCATTACAAATTCTTCCATAAGGAAGCAGATAAGCCCTGTATATGCAGGCACTATTGCAAGAAATGCGGCTGTGAACACCACGCTGTCAAGGCTTGCATTGCAGCAAACGCAGCAGAAGAATGTGATTGCACAGATAACAGCTGTAACAAGTGCCACTCGGAGCATTTCAACAATAATTTCAAGTGGCTGTATGCTGAGTATAACAGCACCTGAAACCGCAACTATGCCGTAACAGATAAACTGCACTGTCAGAAGCACTGTAAGTGCTGCAGCAAAGTTTGCCACAAGCATCTGCGGGCGTTTTACCGGCAAAGCGTGGAAAACATCCACCGCCTTTTTGCTGTGCATAAAGTTGTTTACATAGGTGGAGATAAGTATAGCACCTGCGATAACCACCGCAAAATACAGCACTGCGGCCACGCCTGTGTAAATTTCAGGGTTGCCTTCAAAGCCGTAGTAACTGTAGCCCTGCTGCAGTCTTTCCACCGCTTCAACAGCTTCCATAATATAGGTCATAGGAAATGTGATAAAACTTATCAGGAGATAAATTATGCCTATGCCCCTGATGCGTCTCAGCGCACTTTTATAAAGGGATAAAAACAGACTTTTATCAGAATATAATGCTGTTTGTGTCATAACCTATCGCCTCCATTTCGTACACAAATACCTCTTCCAGTGTGAGAGGGATGTAATCCACAAAAATAGGATTGTATTTGCCCATAAATTTTTCTGCCTCATCGCATCCCATTGCGCAGGCTATTGTATAGATACTGCCGCTCTTTTTAACGGAGAGTATTCTGTCATTTTCCAGTTCTTCAAGACGGACCGTACTGTTTTTTTCCAGTGCCAGCTGAACTTTGCAGAAACGGTCAGACAATGCGTCCATTGTATGCTGCATAATCAGTTTTCCCTTGTGGAGAATACCTACTGTATCGCAGAAATCCTCCAGCTCCCTCAGGTTGTGGCTGGAGATAACCACTGTCATATCATTCTGCAGAACTTCTTCTGCAATCAGCTTTCTTACCGCCACACGGATAACAGGGTCAAGACCGTCAAAGGCCTCGTCCAGCAGCAGATATTTAGGCTGACAGCTGAGGGCAAGGATAATAGCTGCCTGACGCTTCATACCTTTGGAGAAGGTTTTTACCCTTGCTTTTTTATCCAGCGGGAAACGGCTTGCCAGCTGCTCGTATTTCTCCTGATTCCATGTGGGATACAGGCCCTTATACATAAGGCTCATATCATCCATACTGCTGTTTGGCAGAAAATACATATCATCACTTACAAAGAAAACCTTGTGTTTTGCATTGATATTTTCATAAACTTCTTCGCCGTCAATGCATACCTTGCCGCCGTCGGCATAGTAAACGCCGCTTACAGTGCGCAGAAATGTACTTTTGCCGCTGCCGTTTGTGCCTACCAGGCCATATATTCTGCCCCGTCCGATTTCAATATTCAAAGCATCAACCGCAACTTTATTGTCAAATTTCTTGGTAAAATCTGTTGCTGTTATCATACCTTATCCTCCTCCCGGAATACTTTTTCAACACAGTTTATAACCTGTGCCTTGTCCGCTTTTGCGTCCTTAAGCTGTCTGAGCACCGCTTCCAGGCTGTCAAAAGCATGGTTTACTTCCTTTTCTTTAACCGATTTTATATCATTTACAAAACTGCCTTTGCCTGCAACGGAATAGATTATTCCTTCCTTTTCCATATCCTGATATGCCTTCTGGATTGTGTTTGGGTTTACACCCAGTTCCCTTGCCAGACTGCGCACAGATGGCAGCTGGGAATCCTGCTCCAGAACGCCCGCCATTATCAGCTCAAGAGTTTTGTTTTTAAGCTGTTCGTATATCGGTATACGGCTCTTCAGGTCCAGTATAAACATACTTTTCTCCTTCCTCTTTTTTATTTTTAACCAGCAGAAGAGATATCACCCAATATAATCCATAACTGCTGTCTTACTGTACAGTCAACTGTATTAGTCGTGATAGTACAGTTGTTACAGTTTTATAATAACATACTGTGAAAAATATGCAAGCGTTCTG
>JAFSCM010000060.1 GCA_017436765.1 Oscillospiraceae bacterium | reverse complement strand
TTCAGCTTGTTGCAACAAACCAGACATCCAACAGCTGATATCTGCCGTACTGAAAAATAAAACCATTTTGCAGGCTTTTGCCTTAAATTATTTGTTATGGAAAAAATAAAGAATATTTTCAGCACCCTGTTTACCGTCCTGCTTTCCGCCCTTATGCTGCTGACCTTTGCGCTTATCGGGCTGAGATTCGCTGGCGTATATGCCCTCACCGTGCTGTCAGGCTCTATGGAGCCAACATATCCAACAGGTTCTATGATTCTTGTAAAGCCTGTGGATGTTGACCAGCTGGCCGCAGGGGATATTATCACATATATCATCAGCGACAACACCCTTGTTACCCACCGTATAACAGGTGTTATCCCCGATGAAACTGATCCCGGTATTATCCGTTTTTCTACCAAGGGCGACGCCAACAACACCGAGGATATGTTTCTTGTGCACGAAAACAATGTGGTGGGAACGCCGATTTTCTGCGTGCCGAAGGTTGGCTATGTAATCAATTTTGTAAAGAACCCTCCGGGTACATATATTGTTATTGCAGGGGCATCTCTTGTTGTGCTGCTGGCTTTCCTGCCTGACCTGTTCGCCAAGGATGAAGATGAAGATGAAAATGAGCAGGAGAAAAAAGACAGCGAAGCTGACGCAGATGATATCGCAGTAAAAAGTGAATAATCGAATAATATTATAATAATTATATATAATACATAATAGTAAAAATGTCATCTGGAGCATCCGCCCCCGATGACATTTTTTATTTGTTCTCCAGTGGCGGATACGAAGGAACGAAGGAAGTAAAAACAGCGATCAGACAAGAGGGCCTTTATGCCGTCGCCGTATGCGACATTGTTTTTTCGGGCAGAACCCGATAGGTTCGAGTCCGCGCAATATGTGTATATAAAACAAAAAAGCAGTTAACTTTCGTTAACTGCTTTGTTGGTGCGCTGGAAGGGACTCGAACCCCCGACCCCTTGATTCGTAGTCAAGTACTCTATCCAGCTGAGCTACCAGCGCATATTGCCATATTATATTAACACCGGTTTGGCATTTTGTCAAGTATTTTTTTGAAAAAGTTTTAAAAAAATTATTTTCCGCCGCTGTGCACCGCAATATATTACGCCGTTCTGCTGTCCGGCTGTTTTTTTATCCTGCCTGTCCGCTGTCAGACTGCACAGTCTGTTTTCAAATGCAAACCTGTCAGTATAATTCTCCATAAAATACAAATACTAACATTGTAAATTCAACTAAGGAGAGATTTATATATGCGAGCAACGGGTATTGTAAGACGTATAGACGATCTGGGCAGAATTGTTATTCCCAAGGAAATAAGGCGCACCATGCGTATGCGTGAGGGCGACCCCCTTGAGATATTCACAGGCACAGGCGGTGAAATTATCTTCAAAAAGTATTCCATTATGGCGGAGCTGTCCGAGTTCAGCCAGAGCTTTGCCGACAGTCTGTACAAGGTCAGCGGCATGCAGTGCATTATCTTTGACAGCGACAAGGTTATCGCCTGCACGGGACAGAACAGAAAGGATATAATCGGCGCCCACGCGTCACGGGAAATTGAGGATATCCTCAGCCGCCGCAGCAGCTATTTCCGCCAGTATCAGAGCGAAAAAGCCCTTGTGCCCTTCCACCACTGTGACAGCTGTATTATAGGTGCAACGCCAATTATAGCTGCCGGTGACGGCGTTGGCGTGGTGGCTTTGCTGGGAAGTGAAAGTGATGTGCTGACCGATGGTCAGAAAAAGCTGCTGGTGCTGACCAGCACCCTGATGGCAAACCATCTGGAGATATAGGTGAAGTATGAGAACCAACAAAAAACAGTATGACCGTATGGTGAAAAACACTTCTCCCCGCTCCCGTGTTTTGCGCAACTGCGTGTGGGCGTTCCTGGTGGGCGGCAGCTTCTGCCTTACAGGTGAAGTGCTGATAAACGCATACCGCGCCGCCGCATTTACCCTTGGGGATGCCCGTCTGCTGGCCAGCGTGACACTGGTGGCCATTTCCGCAGTTCTCACCGCTGTGGGCTGGTACGGCCGTCTTGCAAAACGGGCGGGAGCAGGAACCCTTGTGCCCATAACAGGCTTTGCCAACGCAGTGGTAAGCCCTGCCATAGAGTTCCGCAGCGAAGGGCTGATTACAGGTGTTGCCTGCAAGATGTTTATTATAGCAGGACCCGTTATTGTGTACGGCACACTTTCCAGTGTGGTGTACGGCGTTATCCTGTTTGTGAAAGGCAGGTACGGTTTGTAGATGTATATAAAGTACAAACGCCCCGTTGCCATAACCCAATGGGCATCGGTGGTGGGGAAAAAGGAAAGCTGCGGTCCCCTTTCGGGCAAATTTGACGAGGAATGTGCCGATGACTATTTTGGACAAACTACCTGGGAAAAGGCAGAAACCGAGCTGCAGACCCGCTGTATCGGCCATCTGCTGCACAAAAAAGGAATTGACCGCAAGGATGTTGAGTTTATTACAGGCGGAGACCTGTGCAACCAGATTACCTCCACCGCCTACACAATGCGTGCTGTGGGCGCGCCCTTTATGGGGCTGTACAACGCCTGCAGCACTATGGCGGAGGGGATGATTGCCGCTGCCTGTATGGTGGACGGCGGTTATGCATCCAATGCAGTTGCCCTTGCCAGCAGTCACTTCTGTACGGCGGAAAGGCAGTTCCGCACACCGCTGGATTACGGCGGCAAGCGCACCCCTACGGCACAGTGGACTGTGACAGGCTGCGGCTGTGTGATGTTTGAAAGGTTCGGCAAAGGGCCTTTTATAACCGCTGCACAGCTGGGAAGGGTTGTGGACCTGGGAGTAAAGGACGCCAACAATATGGGCGCTGCCATGGCCCCTGCCGCCACAGAGACGCTGAAAAGATTTTTGTATGCAAGCGGCACGGAATGCCGTGATTATGATGCAATATATACGGGAGACCTTGGCAGAGTGGGCAGCGAGCTGTTTTTTCAGCTGCTGCAGAACGAGAAAATCAACATTGAAAACCACACCGACTGCGGCTGTGTTATCTTTGACAAATCCCAGAATGTGCAGAGCGGGGCATCGGGGTGCGGATGCGGCGCAAGCGTGCTGGCGGCGGATATTCTGCCCCGTTTTGAAAGCGGTGATTACAGAAATATTCTGTTTATTGCCACAGGTGCGCTGATGAGCCCTGCCACAACCATGCAGGGGGAAAGCATACCCTGTATTGCACATCTTGTGAACATAAAAAACAAGGAGGAGGCACACAAAAAATGAACTATCTGTGGGCATTTACAGTGGGCGGTGCAATATGCGTTGCAGGCCAGCTTTTGATTGACCTTACCAAACTGACGCCCGCCAGAATACTGGTTATTTTTGTGGTCAGCGGCGTGGTGCTGTCCGCTGTGGGTATATGGGATAAGGTTGTGGATTTTGCAGGGGCAGGTGCAACGGTGCCTATCATAGGTTTTGGTCACACCCTTGCAAAAGGCGTGGAGGAAGCTGTGGCACAGGACGGATTTACAGGCATATTTACAGGGGGGCTTACCGCCTGCAGCTGCGGTGTGTGCGCCAGCCTGATTGCAGGGTTTATTGCCGCTGTATTCACCCGCAGCAAAAGCCAGTCGTAAGCTCATAACAACAAAAAAGGCATCGGGAATACCGATGCCTTTGGTTTTGTATTAATTCTTTATTACAGCAGGTTGATGCCGTGTTCCCTGCAGTAGTCGATTTCGCTCTGTGGCCATACTGAAGACTGTACTTCGCCGATGTGTGCCTTCTGGAGAAGGAACATACACAGACGGCTCTGGCCGATACCGCCGCCGATTGTAAGCGGAAGTGTACCGTTGATAATGTTTTTGTGGAAGTCGAATTTGAGACGGTCGAGAGCATTGTATTCTTCCAGCTGTTTCATCATACTTGTTTCGTCAACACGGATACCCATTGAAGAAAGTTCAAGTCCGATGTCAAGCAGAGGATAGTATACAAGGATGTCGCCATTGAGCTGCCAGTCGTCATAGTCAGGTGCGCGGCCGTCGTGTTTTTTACCGCTTTCAAGTCTGCAGCCGATTTTCATGATAAATACAGCACCACATTCCTTTGCAATTGCCCGTTCACGCTGTTTTGCTGTATAGTCAGGCCAGCGGTCTTCCAGTTCCTGTGTTGTAACGAAGCTGATTTCGTCAGGGAGAATATCTGTGAGTTCAGGATATCTTCTCTGCACAGCCTTGCTTGTCATTTTGATTGCACCATAGATATCACGCACAACCTGTTTCAAGTATTCTTCTGTGCGGTCTTCCCTTGTGATAACCTTTTCCCAGTCCCACTGGTCCACATAGAGGGAGTGGATAGCATCACAGTCTTCATCGCGGCGGATAGCGTTCATATCTGTGTAGATACCCTTGTGCACACCGATACCGTATTGGTGGAGGGCATAGCGTTTCCATTTTGCAAGGGAATGAACAATTTCCATAACCTCGCCTGTTTCAAGCACATCAAATGTAACAGGGCGTTCAAAGCCGTTGAGGTTGTCGTTGAGACCGCTGTTTACATTTACAAACATAGGTGCGGATGCACGGTTCAGGTCCAGTGCGTCGCAGAGTTCTGTTTCAAATTTATGTCTCAGAAACTGAATTGCAGCCTGAGTTTCCTGTATGCCGAGTTTAGACTGATATTTTTCCATATTTAGCCTGCTTTCAAATTTTTTCCTTTTTATATATTTTTAATATATTACATCCTATTGCAAAATTGTCAAGGAATTAAATGCCGGGTTTTCAAATTTTGTATTTATTCCCTATACACATCCGTTTCAGACTGGCTTTTTCGTCTTTTTGCCATTGCCTGGCGGCGTTTTCTTTCCTTTATTCTGCGGCGGTTTTCTATGATAACCAGCTGGCGCAGGGCCACAAAGGAAAACCATATAACCAGCAGCCACAGCAGCACATTGAATACTGTAAGTGCCACGCGCTTTATCAGATTCACCGTCTTGCCGCGGTCTGCCTGTATCTCGTCGGAATTTACAATAACAGATATATCCTGCTGTCCGCAGTGATGCTTTTCGCCGTTCTGCTCATAGTAAACATCAACCGTCACCGTTGCCAGCGTGCCGTCGCTGCTGAGGGTGCCTGTACCGAAGTCAAACTTCAGGTCTTCAGCGTCAGTGCCTTCAGGAGCCACAACCGTAAAGTTTTCCACCATATATCTTTCGGAGGCAATATCGGCTGTGGTGCCGTCCCAGAAGGTGAGCTGTGACGGGAAATCGCCGTCCATATCATCACCTGTCACCGTAAGTGTGGTGTAGTTTTCAAAGCAGTAGTCCAGAAGCGCCAGGGTATCATCATATTTTTCTCCCTGATGTTCCGAATACATAACCACGGCAATAAGGGTTATTCCGTCTCTTTCTGCCGCTGTCACAAGGGTGTGGCGGGCTTCTTCCGTCCAGCCTGTTTTGGTCATAACCAGACCTTCGCAGGGTTCGTAGCCGTTGACAAAATAGTTGGCGTTCCAGAACTGGCGGGTTTCCTCCCTTTCATTGGTAGGGCCCATATCAAAGCGGTTGGTGGAGAAGTATTTTGCAAAATCATCCCTTTTCAGTGCTTCTGCCGTTATAAGCGCCATATCATGGGCTGTTGTGTAATGGCTGTTGTCAGGCAGGCCGTGGGGATTGGTAAAGTTTGTGTTCTGCGCCCCTGCCTCCTTTGCCCTTTCTGTCATAAGCTTTGCAAATTCTTCGTTTGAACCGCTGATATGCTCGGCTATAACATTTGCCGCATCGTTGGCAGATTCTATGCCAAGAGCGTAAAGGGCCTGTTCCACCGTGATATGCTCGTTTACATACAGAGCAATATGGCTGGTGTTGAAGGGAAGGGAATAAACGGCGTTGTGGCTGGTGGTCATAACCTCGTCCCTGCTGCAGTTTTCCAGCGCAAGAAGGGCTGTCATAATTTTTGTGATGCTGGCAGGATACATTTTTTTGTCGCTGTTTTTATCGTACAGCACTGTACCTGTCTGCGCCTCTATAACCACCGCGCTCTGGCTTATTATATATGGAGATGCCGCCTGCACCCTGTACTCCGGCAGAAAAAATGCAGATACGGCAACAAATATACTCAGTAATACCGATATTTTTTTCATTTAATATTCCTTTTTTGCTATGTTGGAAGCAGCTGAAAAACACTGCTTACAGAAATATTATTTTACCATAAAAATAAGGATAAGAAAAGGTTATATTTTATAAGATGAAAAATTTCACATTCTGCCTGTGCCGTGCAGCAGGTATATTGCTTGTTTCTGAAATATATCATACGGATATTCACAAATGTTTCCGGCATATTTATATTTTCCTGTAAAAATACCGTGTGCGGGGCGGCACCATTACAGTTTCGCCGCAAACTTCAAACCACAGCTCTGTATCGGAGTTGTTTTCTATGACTTCTTCTGAAAGTACAGCGCTGTCCATAGCTTTAAGGTACCGCACAATTTCAATATTTGTCATAGATATTACATCCTCCGCCCGGGATACCTTCTGCAACAGGTTTTCCACAGTATCCCACATATCTTCCGTATCAAGGTCATAGGAATGTCCCACTATCTGGCAGAGTGCAAGCTCGGTATCGGTGGTAAAAAAGTTTTCCGCAAACTGCAGCCACCGCGGATTGAGGTGAAAGGCACCTGCCGCCCACCAGTAGTAATCCTGCGGCGGAGTGTAGCTGTACCGTTCCTCCGAACAGCGTGCATACTCAAATCCGCAGTCCTTTGCACACTGCGCAATAAGTGGGCTGTAATAGCTGAAAGGTACGGCAAAACCGCTCACCTGTCTGCCGAAAAGCTGTTCAAGGTTGTACTTGTCCTGTCCCAGCTGATACATTATATATTCCCGTGTCATATCCTGCATATAAGGATGTGTAAGGGTATGGCTTGCAACCTCGTGGTTTTTATAAAGTTCTCTTGCTGTATGGGGAGGAAGGCGTTTTATCACAGGGCCTTTTTCGTGCTGCCATTCAAACTGTTCTGCCATAAGCTGGCTGTTGAGATTGAAGGTGCCTCTGATGCCGTATCTGTTGAGCAGCTGCACAAAGCGGATATCCTGTGTAACGCCGTCATCGTAGGTGATGTTAAAGGCCTTTTTTCTGCCGTTCGGGTACAGTTTTTTAATCACGGTGTATTCTCCTTTTCCGTAAAGGGTTATGATATAAATATATAAAAAACGGTGTATGCTGTCAATTTCTGCACAGCAGTGTGATACACTTAAAAACGGCTGTCTCATCCGGGTACAGTATCCGGCCGATTAAATACAAAACCAACAGGACAAAACGAAATGTCATCCCGAAACACCTTTGCCTGAAATCTCTCCGTTTTGTCAGACAGAGAAATTCCTTGCTGTGTTCAGAATGACATTTTTAATTGACTTTATAATGCTGTCATAAACGAAGGCCTGTACGCCTCATTATACATTGTATTTTTATAAACCGTTATCCATCTCTCTCACTACTGTAAAAGAGTATTTATCTGCACGGTAGTATGCAATTTTGTATTCTACCAGAGAGTTTTTCTCATAAACATGGGTTTCCATCTTTATAACAGGGTCCCCTTTCGGCACATTGAGAACCTTTGAAATGTGATTGTCCGCTATGGTAGCAGTAAGTTTCTGTTCCATATGCAGATATTTTGTTTCCATCGCCTTGTACATATCCCACGTGGAAAAGGCTTTCTTTTCTGATTCCCATTTTTTTGCCATAGGGTACATTCTTTCGGCAATATAGCCCTTCAGATATGAATTATAGTAAACCAGCGGCATATTGTTGGCATATCCCACAAGACACAGTGTGTGAATGTTTTCAGAACCCATAATCTGCTTTATATTTCCAGGTATTCTGCTTTTGGAATACTGCTCTACCTCTGTATAGCCTGTGAGCCCCTGTTCTTCCAGCGTCTTTTCAAAGGATGTCACCTTTGTAAGCTTCTGGGAAATCTGCTCACGGTGAACATAGGTGCCTTTGCCGTGTACCGAAAACAGAAGATTTTTCTGTTCCAGCTTTGACAGCGCCTGACGCACTGTAATACGGCTTACACCATACTGTTTGCACAATTGATTTTCTGACGGAAGTTTCTGTCCGTCAGCATATTTTTTGCTGAGAATATCCTCCTCCAGTATCTCTGACAACTGAATGTATAACGGAGTACTTGATTTAGGATCTATCATATTTACACCACTTTATATATGTTTATATAGTTTTGCTTTATGTTTTTCAGGTTGTAGACTGTGTATTTAATATATTTATAGTATTTTTAATTCCGTGTATTATTCCGCATAAAACGGAATATTTCTGCGGTGTTCTTTATGTTTATTTACAGCACAAAACCCCTCTCCGCTTCGGAGAGGGATTTTATGTGTATTAGAATTACTCTTGATTTGCCTGAATTTCTTTGAGTTCAGCTTCAGCTTCTGCTTTGTCAGATTTAAGGGACAGAGCTTCTTCACCGTTAAGGTACATGGAGATAAGGCCTGTTGCGATTGTAAGTGTGCCGAATCTGATTACCCATGGGAAGTATTTGCCTTTGATAAATACGCCAAGTGCACCGCCTGTTGTAGGACCAAGGATGAATGCTACAACAAAACCGAAGAATGCGAGACCGCCCAGCATAAGAGCGATAAATACCATATAGCCAAATGCTTTATTTAATGCTTTTCCTGCTTCTTTCATATTTGTATTCTCCTTTCCTGTATTATAAACCTATAATTGGGAGAATGCCCAT
>JAFSCM010000059.1 GCA_017436765.1 Oscillospiraceae bacterium | reverse complement strand
CGTCGCCAGCGTCAGCAACTGTAAGTGTAACACCAAGTTTGTCAGCTGCAGCCTGTGCACCTTCAACAAGTGTTACGAAGAATGGGTTGTTCTGTGTGGAAACTGCAAGGCCGATGGAGCCGTTGCCCACTACTTCAACTTTTGCAGGAGCACCGAAGCTGTCTGCATTGTCTTTGTTTACAAGTGTAACTTCAACCGGGATGGAAGCCGGGATTTCTTCGCCAGCTATAAGTTTAACTGCGTTGTCAACAGCTGTGGAGCCGATGAGTGCAGGCTGCTGTGCGATTGTACCTGCCATTTTGCCTGCTTTGATAGCTTCGATAGCATCGTCTGTTGCGTCAAAACCAACAACCATAATCTGTTTGCCAGCGCCGCTGATAGCTTCAACTGCGCCCAGAGCCATTTCGTCGTTTGCTGCGAATACAGCCTGAACATCGCCGTTAGCCTGAAGGATGTTTTCCATTACGGACATACCTTCTGTTCTGTCAAAGTTAGCTGTCTGTTTTGCAACTACATCGAGTTTTGCGTCAGCAACATTGTGGAAACCTGCGCTTCTGTCGATAGCTGCGGATGCACCAGGGATACCTTCAAGTTCTGCAACCTTAACGCCTTCGCCGAGAGTGTCAACGATGTACTGTGTAGCAAGTTCTGCACCGAGAACGTTGTCGGAAGCAATCTGACATGCAATTTCAACGCCGTTTACTGCGCGGTCAACGGAAATTACCTTAACACCTTTAGCCATAGCTGCTTCAACTGCGCCTGTAACAGCGTCAGAGTCAACAGGGTTAACGATGAGAACGGAAATGCCTTTTGCAACAAGGTCTTCAATGTCGGAAGTCTGTTTTGTAACATCGTCGCCTGCATCTGCAACGCTGAGTTCAACGCCAAGTTTTGCAGCCTGTGCCTGTGCACCTTCAACGAGTGTTACGAAGAACGGGTTGTTCTGTGTGGAAACGGAAAGACCGATTGTACCGCTTGCCGCAGCACTTGCCTGGCCAAGATTTTCTTCGCCGTCAATTGTAATCATACAGCCTGTCATGGTCAGGACCATAGCAAAGCTGAGAATCAATGATAATATTTTTTTCATTTTTTAATCTCCAATCCTATAAACAATTATCTCTTGCGGTCAGAAAGAACAGCTACAAGGATAACGATAGCTTTGATAACGTCCTGATAGTAAGACTGAACACCAAGGATGTTAAGACCGTTGTTGAGAGCTGCGATGATAAGAACACCTGCAACTGTGCCGCTGATTTTACCGCGGCCGCCGCTCATGGATGTACCGCCAAGTGCAACTGCAGCGATAGCGTCAAGTTCGTAGCTCTGGCCAAGTGTAGGCTGTGCGGAGTTAACGCGGGAAATCATCATCAGACCTGCGAGAGCGGACATAAAGCCGGAGATTGCGTATGTGGAAATTTTAATTTTCTGTGTATCAACACCAACAAGGTTTGCACATTTTGCGTTGGAACCTGTTGCATAAACTTTTCTGCCGTATGTTGTTTTGTTGAGCATAAAGTAGAAGATTGCAAAGGAGAGAAGCAAAATAACTGCCGGGATAGGGAATTTGATGTTTTTTGCAAAGATTGGAACAAGGTTACCTTTACCAAGAGCTTTGAAGAGGAAAGAACCGCCTGTAAGGCTTTCTGCCAGACGGGAGATAGGTTTTGCGTCTGTGAGAATTTTTGCAAGACCACGGTAAGCTGTCATTGTTACCAATGTAGCGATAAATGGCTGCAGACGGCCTTTTGTTACAAGAAGACCACTGAGCACGCCCATAAGTGTACCTGCAACAAGAGCACCGCAGATACATACGATAGCAGGCATACCCATCATGATAAGTTCAGCACAGATAACTGCACTGAGTGCGAATACGGAACCAACGGAAAGGTCGATGCCGTCTGCGAGAATAACGCAGGTCATACCAAATGCGATAAGGCCGTTGAAGGATGCCTGACGCAGAAGGTTAAGCAGGTTGCTTGGCTGGCGGAACTCAGGGCTGATAGCGCTGAGAAATACAAACAGAATCAGCAGCGCAATAAACGCACCATACTCGCCAACTATGGCACCTATATTTTTTTCCTTTTTCATTATAAACTTCCTCCTGTTGCCAATGTCATAACTTTTTCCTGGTCAGCTGTTGCTGCGTCGATAATACCTGTAACGTGACCTTCGTGCACTACCATAATTCTGTCGGACATACCGAGAACTTCAGGAAGTTCGGAGGAAACAAGGATAACTGCAACACCTTTTGCTGCAAGGTCGTTGATAACACTGTAAATTTCTTTTTTAGCGCCGATGTCTACGCCGCGTGTAGGTTCGTCAAGAATAAGAATTTTTGGTTCTGTGTAGATCCATTTTGCCAGAACAACCTTCTGCTGGTTACCGCCGGACAGGTTGTGGCATTCGTGCTGTGGACCAAAGCATTTGATTCTGAATTCTTCGATACCGCGTTTTACCAGTTCAATCTGCTTTTTAGGGTTAAGGATGTTGCGGGTTGAAACTTTTTTAAGGTTAGCAACCTCAATATTGTCGCTGATTGGTTTTTCAAGGAGAAGACCTTCTGTCTTTCTGTCCTCTGTGATAAAACCGATACCTGCTGCAATAGCTTCTCTTGGGTTTCTGATGGAAACTTCCTTGCCGTCGATAAAGATTTTACCTGTAGCTTCAGGCATATTGCCGAAGATTGCGTGCATAACTTCTGTACGGCCTGCACCCATAAGGCCGCTTACGCCCAGAACTTCGCCTGCGCGCACAGAGAAGTTTACATCCTTAAAGTATCTTGGGTGGGAAAGATTTTCAACACGGATAACTTCTTCGCCCATTGTAACATCGCGCTGTGGGAAGCGTTCGCCGATTTCACGGCCAATCATCATCTTAACAACATCATCCATTGTGATGTCTTTGATGTATTCTGTACCTATGTAGGAACCGTCGCGGAGAATTGTGATTCTGTCGCACAGTTCAAAAATTTCTTCCATTCGATGGGAGATATAAACTATGGAAACGCCCTTTTCAACAAGGCCTTTCATAACCTCAAAGAGTACCTCTGTTTCACTCTGTGTAAGGGCAGCTGTAGGTTCGTCCATAATAAGAACCTTTGCGTCCACCATAAGTGCCTTGCAGATTTCCACCATCTGCTGCTGACCAACGGACAAATCGCCCATTACAGCATCAATAGGAATGGATACGCCCAGGCGGTCCATAACTTCCTGAGCTTTTTCGCGCATGGCTTTTTTGTCGCAGATGCCGAAGCCCTTTGTGATTTCCTTGCCCATAAAGAGGTTTTCTTCTACGGTAAGGTCAAAAAGGGAGTTGATTTCCTGATAGATGAAAACGATACCTGCTTTTTCAGCTTCCTGCGGATTTTTGTAGTTTACTTCCACGCCGTCAACAAAGATTGTGCCTGCGTCCTTTGTGTAAACGCCTGTCAGAATCTTCATAAGTGTGGATTTACCCGCACCGTTTTCGCCCATAAGAGCATGAACTTCGCCATCTTTGAGCAAGAAGCCGGCATCTTTAAGCACCTGGTTTGTACCGAAGGACTTGTTGATGCCTCTCATCTCAATATTCATACTTTACTAAGCCTCCTAAATTCAAGCAAAAATACATCCGGACTGCAGAATGATATTTGCATATGGTGTTGTTTCGCCCGTTCTGATAACTGCTTTACAATCTTCTGTCTGCTTTTTAAGTTCTGTGTGCGGAACAAATTCTGTTTCCACATTCTGTCCCTCAAAAAGTTTGCTGATTTCTGCCAGAACCTGCGGATTCTGAAGTTTAATCTCCTCCGCCAGCACAATTTTTTCAATCTTCATATCTTCTGCCACGATTGAAAGTGTGCGCATAAATGTCGGTTCACCAAAACAGAGAGCAAGGTCGATGCGTTCTGTACAGTCCGGTATAGGCAGGCCGCAGTCGCCGATGCAGATGCGGTCTGTGTGGCCCAGATAGGACAAAACGCGTGAAATGTCACTGTTCAGGATGCCTGCTTTTTTCATAAGCCTCAATCCTCTTTTCACATATAAATCTCTTTTTGCTTTATACCACTGCAAATCAACTGTTTTTCGTTGATTTTAACAAAATATAAACAAACTATAACGAAATAATTATACTATATCCACAAAACTATATCAAGAAAAAGTATCATTTTCAACAATTTGACCAATGACTTGTCTTAGTTTTGTTTATAATGCATATGTTTTCAAACCATATATTTACAATAATAAACAAATATATGCCTTAATTTTATTTTTTTAAGATTTTATATGTATACCATCTTATATAAGGCGCATATTTCAGCTTGTCAGTATATCCATCCCCTGCCATCATTTATTCTGCATATTGAAATCAGAACACAAAAAGGCGGCAGTTGCCTGCCGCCATAACAATTTTATCAGTATTACTGCATCAGCTGTACTTTCTCCACAGCAGTGCAGCACACAGTATCAGGATAACAAAGCCCGCAAGACCCGGTCTTATACTGTCAAGGATTACTGTGAAAAATGCATAACCCAGAACAAGTGCAACCCAGCATCCCATACCGTAGGAATCACTGCTTTCTCTGCTGTTTTTATCAGCTTTATTTGTTTGTGCAGAAGAAGCTGTGCTGTTTTCCGCTGTTTTTTCTGCATACACCGTATCAGCAGTATATTCCGTTTCACTCTGTGGTCTGCTTTCAGCTTTCGGAGCTTTGTATGCTTCTGTCACACAGGATGAAACCTGCACATTTTTATTTTTCTCATAACTGTCACGGTACACCTTGTGTTCAACTGCCCGTTCTGTCACATCAAGACTGCCGTCCTCGTCAAAATCAAAAAGACCCTTCATATTCATACCTGCCTTTGCAAAACAATATTCCGTCTGCTGCCTGTATCTTTATTATACATACTCCCGCTGTACACAGTCAATCCGCTGTGCCGGAAAACGACAGCTTATCCCGACAGAAACAGTGTCTTTTACAACGCCGTCCCGCAGCACAAACTTAACAGGATATGACATGGTCATTTTATACCATTATCCTTTAATCTGCGCTTCAACCAGCCTGTCTGAACAGTAGCGCTGGCGGAGTACAGGTTTTTCTATCTTGCCTGTAGGGTTGCGCGGAACCTTGTCAAAGATAACCTTTCTTGGACGTTTATATCTTGGCAGAGCCATACAGAACTCATCAATTTCCTGCTGTGTGCAGTTTTCGTTATCCTTTATTTCAATAACTGCCGCTGCAATTTCGCCCAGACGGCTGTCAGGCAGACCGATAACCGCAACATCCTTTATCTTGCTGTGACTGCGGAGAAAATCTTCTATCTGTACAGGGTAGATATTCTCACCGCCGGAAATAACAACATCCTTTTTGCGGTCCACAAGATAGATAAAGCCGTCGCCGTCTTCTCTTGCCATATCCCCTGTAAACAGCCAGCCGTCACGGATAACCTCTGCTGTTGCCTGCGGATTCTTGTAGTAGCAGGTCATTATGCCGTCACCTTTTACGATAAGCTCGCCCACTTCGCCTGCTGCGACATCACAGCCGTGATCGTCCAC
Organism: Oscillospiraceae bacterium; assembly: GCA_017436765.1. Lineage (GTDB taxonomy): Bacteria > Bacillota > Clostridia > Oscillospirales > Ruminococcaceae > RGIG3102. The sequence goes on along the minus strand of JAFSCM010000059.1, from coordinate 4,879 downwards.
AATTCTTGTCTGCCAGCCATAGCCTGCTTTGCCGATGGCGCCGACCTTGCCGATATTTTCCATGCCAAGATGTACACAGCCCGGGCCGATAGATTCGGAAAGACCGTAGTTAGTGTCATATTTATGGTTTGGAAATATGCTGAGCCATCTGCGGATAAGGCTTGGCGGCACAGGCTGTGCACCGATGTGCATAAGGCGCCACTGGTCAAGACGGTATCTTGAAAGGTCTATCCTGCCGTCCTCTATTGCGTCCAGCAGGTCCTGGGCCCATGGCACAAGCAGCCATACGATGGTGCAGCGTTCTTCCGTTACGGCACGCAGTATCCACTCCGGTTTTACACCGCGCAGCAGAACAGCCTTTGAGCCCGACATAAGGGAACCGAACCAGTGCATCTTTGCACCTGTATGGTAAAGCGGCGGTATGCAGAGAAATACATCTGAGCGCTGCTGACTATGGTGTTTCTGCTCTGTGAGACAGGCGTGCACAAGGGATTTGTGGTTGTGCAGAATGGCTTTCGGAAAGCCTGTTGTGCCTGATGAAAAATATATTGCGGCATCGTCTTCCTCCTCCAGTGCAACAGGGGGAGCAGAGGAAGAACAGTAGCCTGCCAGTTTCATACAGTCCTGTGCGTAGGACGGCACATCGCCGCCTACAAAGAACAGTGTGTGCACCGACGGAATATCGTCCACAATTGCATCGATACGGCTGATAAATTCCGGCCCGAACACCAGCATCTCAACATCAGCCAGGTCAAGACAGTATTTGATTTCATCTGAAGAATAGCGATAGTTCATAGGCACAGCAATACAGCCCGCCTTGAGAATACCGAAGTAGACAGGCAGCCATTCGAGGCAGTTCATAACAAGAATTGCAACCTTTGTGCCTTTTTTCACACATCTGCTCAGCAGCAGGTTTGCAATACGGTTGGCGCTGCGGTCAAAATCCTTCCAGCTTATCTCTCTGCGGTAGGGTGCGTCCTGACCTGCACTTTCGATAAGGTTAAAATCCCACCAGGTGACAGCGTTATCCCTTTCTTCCGATGGATTTATCTCTACCAGAGCAGTTTCGTGGCCGTACAGTCTGGCGTTTTTTTCAAGAAAATCTGTAATAATCATAATTTACCCCTGATTGAGTTTTCTTACGGATACATATACAGTTATTATAGTAAAAAATACATATTAAATCAACCGCAGATTGACAAAGACTGCCGCCAACCGAAAACTGCCTGCGGCATAGAACCTTGTACCCATAATGCAGCCTGCAAAGCTGAAAACACCCGAGATAAAAGCGGGAGAAGATACTCCTGTGATAAAGCATAAATATCCGCCATACTGCAAAATGCGGTATGGCGGATATATTTTTGCCTGTTCTGCAGAAAAGGTGTTCCCAAAACATCTTTTTACTGCATCATTATTTATTGTCATCTTTCTGTGTCAGACGCTGTTTTGGTACAGCTATTCCACCGTAAGCGTATCAAAGGACATTTTCACCAGCTGTCTTGCCTTTTCCAGTGTCATATCCTTGTCGAGGAAAAGCAGCTGGGAAATAATATTTCCCGTTGCGGTACATTCCACAGGGCCTGCCGTTACGGTTCTGCCTGTGTATTTTTTTGTAAGCTGGTTCAGGTATCTGTCCCTGCAGCCGCCGCCCACAATATTTATCTGACCTATTTTCTTGCCTGAAATATCTTCCGTTTCCTTTACGGTTTTGGCATAGCTTGCCGCAAGGGAGTGATAAACACTGTTAAGCACATCTGCCAGCGGCAGTTCAGGTCTGCCCAGATAACCGCGCACCGCTTCAATCATACTCTTTGGTGCAAGGAACACATCATCGGTAGGGTCGATAAGCTCTGTAAAACTGCTTCCCCTTGCAAGATTCATCATCTCATCATAGGTATAGCTGCCGCCAAGTTCCCTTCTGATGCTCTGGAAAAGCCACATACCCATAATATTTTTGAGAAAGCGGTAGCTGCCGCATATACCGCCTTCGTTTGAAAGGCCTGCGTTCATCGACTTCTCATCTGTAACGGGATATGTATTTTCCGTCCCTACAAGGCTCCAGGTGCCCGATGATATAAACAGGGAATCATCCCCTATGGGGCAGGCCGCCACTGCAGAAGCGGTATCGTGGGCAGGACAGTGGATGACAAGGCAGTCAAAGCCAACCCTTTCCCTTATATCCTCCCGCAGCTGTCCGATTGGTGTGCAGGGTTCGCTGATTGGTCCGAACAGTTCTTTTTTGTAACCGAGAGCCTCTGTTATTGTGCTGTCCCAGTTTCTGGTTTCTGCATTTACAAGACCTGTGGTGGAGCAGATTGTATATTCGTGGGAGATTACGCCTGTCAGCTTCCAGGAAATGTAATCAGGCATCATAAGCATATGGGCGGCTTTTTCCATCTTTCCGCTCTGTCTGTCGCACCACAGCTGAAATATGGTGTTGTAGCTTTGTTCGCCTATGCCTGTTCTGCGGTAAAGTTCCTTTTTATCTGTGATTTTATATACTTTTCCGGGAACATCTGCCGTTCTGGAATCCCTGTATGCAACACATGGCAGTATTTCCCTGCAGTTTTCATCAAGGAGAACATAGTCAACGCCCCATGTGTCAACAGCCACAGTCTGTGGTATCTTGCCTGCTTCCTTACATTTTTCAAGGCCCTTTATCACATTTTCGCAAAGTTCCGCCGTATCCCAGACAAGTGTGCCGTCCGCTTCTTTGATACCGTTTTCAAAGCGGTAAATCTCGGTGACGGTCAGCTTTCCGTCCTTTATCTCTCCCAGCAGATGTCTGCCGCTTGAAGCGCCTATATCGATTGCCAGACAATATGACATACTGACCTCCGCATATTATTTTTCGTTGTAGTGTTTGTAGCCCGGGTGTCTGCCTGTTACATGATAGTAGTTGTCGCGCAGGTAAAGCAGTTTGTCAATCTGCGGTTTTGCAATTTCCTGTGCGCCGCCGAGAAGGTGTGCTGTAAGGGAAATTTTCGCAAACAGCTCCAGTGTTTCCATGCGGTAATATGCTGTTATCAGGTCAGCACCTACTGTGAGTGCACCGTGGTTCTGCAGCAGGAAAACATCGTGCTGGGCAAGATAAGGTGCAATAGCCTCCGGCACTTCTTCTGTGGACGGTGTGCCGTACGGTGTAAGCGGAATTGAGCCGATTGCGATAACCGTTTCAATCATTGAATATTCATCAAGGCTTTTGCCTGCAACTGCATAGCCTGTTGCGGTTGGCGGATGTGCGTGAACAACTGCGCCCACATCGTCCCTTTCCTTGTAGCATCTCATATGCATTTTGATTTCGCTGGACGGCTTGTAGCCCGGCAGGCCGGAGATAACCTGACAGTCAGAGTTGATGATAACCAGCTTTTCTGGTGTGATAAAGCTTTTGCTTATGCCTGTAGGTGTTACCATAAAATTGCCGTCAGGCAGTTTTACAGATACATTGCCGTCATTTGCAGCAACCCAGCCAAGCTGCCACATTTTGTGGCAGACATCGCAGAGCTGTTCTCTTATTTCCATATATTCCATAATATTTCTCCTTAGCATTTTTTAAACATAGGGCCAAAGTTCTGACATGCTCGGTAGTCAGCGCCTTCCTTGTCCATACCGAAGGCATTCCATGCAGCAGGACGGAAGATTTTTTCTTCCGGCACATTGTGCATACATACAGGGATGCGCAGCATTGAGCAGAGTGTGATAAGGTCTGCACCGATATGTCCGTAGGAGATTGCACCGTGGTTTGCGCCCCAGTTGTTCATTACATCGTATGCTGTTTTAAACGGGCCTTCCCCTGTGCATCTTGGAGCAAACCATGTGCAAGGCCATGTGTAGTCTGTGCGTTTCCACAGTGTGTCTGTTACATCGTCAGGCAGAGCCACTGTCCAGCCTTCTGCAATCTGCAGAACAGGGCCAAGACCTTTTACAAGGTTGAGGCGGATCATAGTTGCAGGCATTTCTGCTCTTGTGATAAAGCGGGAAGAATAACCGCCGCCGCGGAAGTAACCGATATCGGCATAGTTCCAGGTGGAGTTTGCCATAATTGCCTTCTGGTCTTCTTCTGTAACTTCGTACCAAGGTTTCATCACAGCGTTGCCGTTTTCGTCCTTTGCTTCGCCGTTTGCATCAAGGCAGCAGGCACCGGAGTTGATAAGGTGGATAAAACCATCGGAATCCTTTGCCTTGCCGTCGATATCATAGCCTGTAACCCTCTTTACAGCTTCGCCGCTCCAGTAGGTTCTCACATCCGCAAACATCTGCGGACGGTTTGTAAGCAGCTTCATAAACAGCATGCCGAGACCGTTGAGCACATCGTTTTCTGTTGCGAGGATATAAGGTTCTCTTGCACCGTTCCAGTCGAAAGATGTGTTGAGCATTGCTTCAGGGAAGTCGCAGTTCGGATAGAAGTCTGTCCACTGTCTCTGTCCCTGGAAGCCTGCGGCGATGGCGTTATGGCCAACCATTTCTTCTTCGCAGCCTTCAGGAAGATTAGGGTTGCCGTTCATAAGGTCTTTGATAATTACCATCATCTTAACAACAAATTCCCAGTCTGCGTCCTTTTCTTCCCTTGTCTTCTGCAGTTCCTGCGGGTTTTTATCAAAGCCTTCAATGCAGTATTCTTTAGCCCAGGCCAGTGCTTTTTCGTATTCAGCCTTGTCGTAGATGCCTTCTGTCATTCTGCGGATAATTTCCACCTCGTCAACAGATTCAACACGCATACCAAGGTAGTCTTCTATAAAATCAGAGTCGATGATAGAGCCGCCGATACCCATACAGATGGAACCTATCTGCAGATAGCTTTTGCCTCTCATTGTTGCGGCAGCAACAGCGGCACGGCCGAAGCGGAGCAGTTTTTCCTTTACATCGCAGGGGATTTCTG
>JAFSCM010000058.1 GCA_017436765.1 Oscillospiraceae bacterium | reverse complement strand
CAGCTGGCAACTGCAGGCTTGTGAGAGCTTCAACAGTTTTGTTGCTTGGTTTCAAAATGTCGATAAGTCTTTTGTGTGTACGATATTCAAACTGTTCACGGGAGTCTTTGTACTTGTGAACTGCTCTGAGGATTGTCACAACTTCTTTGTCTGTTGGAAGTGGAATAGGACCGGAAACTCTGGAACCTGTTCTTTTTGCTGTTTCAACAATTTTTTCTGCTGCTGCGTCAATCAACTGATGATCGTAACTCTTAAGTCTTACTCTGATTTTTTCTTTGACTGCCATTTTAACGCCTCCTGTAAAATTTTGTGTTTGTTTTTCTTAGCGGCGGTAAACAATTTATTGAACATCGCGCCGGGTGTTTCGCATCTTTCCATGATAAAAACCGGTAAACCGCCAAGCAGTTTTTCCCGGATATAACCCGAAGGTTTTTATCACAAAGTTACGGCCAGTGGACCTTTCTCAAGGTCATACACCCTTTGCATTCAATATTTTGTCGCCCGGTTCAAAGATCGGACATACTCGGCGGAAAAACCCACAGTTTCTGTGGCAACCTCCCGCGTCAACGCATAATCTTTGCAGTCGCCTAATTATGATACACTAAATCCATATAATATACAAGTATTTTTGTACATTTTTATAAATTTCGTACACCATAATAAATCATGTAGAACTTTCGGTTTTCTTTTTGTGCAACTTGTACACAAGATGGGTTTTCTGTTTCCACACAACGGGTTTGTTTTCTCAAACCTTATACATATTATCAGATAATATATATTTTGTCAATAGTTACAATAAAAAAATTTTTATTTGTTTATATTTACAATTGAAAAGGAAGGTTTTTTACACCTTCCCTTCTTTTTTACTGTTATGTTTGTGCAATTAATACATTAACAATTGTTTTAATATCAGAAATCACAGACAATATACCGGCATCTGTACCGTAAGGTTTGTTATTTAAGTCTTTCAAGACTGCTGATAATATCCATGTCCGGTGTTATTACAGCGCTTTCATAGGTATCATAAATAACCATACCCGGCTTAAGGTCATTTGTCTTTTTGATATTTTTTACAAAAGTATAGTCTATCTCCACTCGTGCCGAATCCTTGAGACTGGAATGATGAACCGCCAGCATTGCTGCCTCGTTCTGTGTACGCAGCGGAATGTCCGCCCCCTCACTGATAACCACCACATGGCTGCCCGGTGCTTTTTTGGTGTGGAACCACATGTCCTTTCCTCTTGCGGTTTTCATTGTCAGCTTGTCGTTCTGCAGATTGTTTCTGCCCACACAGATAAGAAAACCGTCTGAAGAGATATACTTTATAAAATCCTGTGGTTTCTGCTTTTTATCTCTCTGTTTGTAATATTTTATATATCCTGCACCATGAAGCTCGCTGCGGATTGCCATAAGTTCAGCTTCGTTCTGTGCTTCCTGAACAGCATAGTTTATTGATTTTAGATATTCAAGCTCAATTTCGCCCTGCTTTATAAGGTCGGTAAGCATTTTTACCGCAGTCTGACGCTTTTTATACTCTTTATAATATTTCTGTGCATTCTGATTGCCGTTGAGTTTTACATCAAGGGGAATTGTAATTTCTTCATTGGTGTAGTAGTTGAGAACCTTTATGCTTTTCATTCCCTTTTCCAGCTGCCAGAGGTTTGCTGTGAGCAGTTCACCGTAAATTTTGTATTTTTCGCTGTCACGGCTTTCTTCCAGCTCCTCTTTTCGTGCCACCTGCTTTCGCTGGGTACGCTCTGTGAGAGTCTGTGTAAGGCGATAGAGGTCTTTGCCCTTCTGGCGAAGTCTTTCTGCCCTGTCCTTCTGTGCATAATACTCGTCCAGCAGCACATTCAGGCTTTCATATTTTTTTGTCGGCAGTCCGCCGTACTGCATAAGCGGCATAAAACTGAATTCGCTTGGTTTTCCGCTTTCATCATACACTGTTGTGTACTGTGGATTATTATAGTATCCCACAACTGTATCTACTGCATCTTTTACAGACTGGCGCTGTTCATCATTAAGGTACGCCGCATATACATCCCTGTCACCCAGACCTCTGTAAGCAATTTCCCTCGCAATAACAGGTCCGATGCCAAGAGTATTTTTCATAAATGCTGTATTCAGCGGAGCATCAAAAGCAAAAACCTTGTCCAGCACCTGCTTTGTTTCATCTATAAGATGCGGATTGTCCCTGTTTGGCGGCAGTTTGTAGGTAAGCCCCGGCAGAAGCTGACGGACACTTGAAGCATCAGCGTCCACACGTTTCATTGCATCTATAACCTTGCCCTGATTATTTATGGCAACAATATTTGCATATCTGCCCATAAGTTCAACCGCAAGGTCCAGTTCAACAGTATCTCCCATTTCGCTTGTAGCGGTAAAGGACAGCATTATTATTCTTTCGCCCTTTATGCTGTTTGCCGCCACAAATTTTGCACCTGCAAAATATTTTCGCATCAGCATACAGAAGCTTGGCGGAACCTGTGGATTTTCAAAGCTTTCCTTTGTTACGCAAACTCTTGCAGAGCCGCTTCGCGCAGAGATAAGCAGCTTGATATTTCCGTCCCTTTTACGCATATGCATAACTATTTCATCTTTTGACGGCTGATGTATTTTATCTATTCTCGCACCCTGCAGTTCACTGTCCAGCTCCTTGGCCAGAAGCGCAAGGGTGATAGCATCCAATGCCATTTTATTTCCTCCGTAATATATCTATTGACCTGTGACAGGCACAAAACCTTGTGCTATGCCATCTTGTCAGAAGCTGTCTGCTCCTGTTAACCGATATTAAATATATTTTACAAGACTTTCTTCAATATAAGAAACAGCTTTTACCGAATCAAATTTATCGTTGATAAGTTTTGCAAGTGTATCCACAGAAATCTTTTCCGACTCATCATGGCCCAGACATATACAGCTTATACCAAGCTCTTTAAGGTCCAGCATATCGTGGTAGCTGCTCTCCCCTGTTATTACACAGTCGCAGCCTGCTGCCACAATTTCTTCCGTCATTCCTTTGCCGCTGCCTGCAATAACAAAAACACGGTTTACATTTTCGCTGCCTTTTGAACACTGCAATGGAATGTTTGTTTTGGTTCTGACTTTTCCGGCAAAACTGTCGAAAGTTTCTGCTTCTTCCATTGCCACTGAAAGTCCCAATTCCAGAAGTTCACCATTTCCTTTTATGCCGCAGAACTGTGCAAGACGATATGATGTGCCAAACTGATACTTGTCAAAATTTGTATGAGCAGAGATAACACTTATATTGTTCTGTATCAGCTTCATCAAAATGCTGTCACTGTCCAGACTTTTTATCGCAGAAAAAATAACGGGATGATGAGAAACTATAAGCTGGCAATCTTCCGCTATTGCTTTATCAACCGCAGCCTTTGTAACATCAAGGCAGCAGAGAATTTTCTTACAGCTGTTGCCGCAGTTTACAAGCAAACCGCTGTTATCCCATTTTTCCTGAGTATCAAAAGGCATTATATCATTGAGATAGTTGTATATATCTTTTGCGTTTACCATATTATCTCCTTATATATGAACATATATTTATATAATAATCAATCTCTAATTATTAAACCATAAATTCATATATAAAACAATATTATATTATTTACAAATCCCTCTATCCGTCTGATGGTATTCCCCTATGCCATATACACAAAAACAGGCCCGGAAAATCCGGACCTGTTAATTTTACATTCAATATTACCGTTTAAGTAAATTATCTGCAGTTTGGAACGTCGATAGCACCAACAGGGCAAGCTTCAGCACACTGCATACAGCCGATACAGAGATCCTGATCGATTGCTGCAAGGTTGCCTTCAACGGAAACAGCTTTTGCTTTTGCTGTTTCAATCGGACAAGCTTTTACGCATCTGTTACATGCGATACAGCCAACTTTACATGCTTTTCTTGTTGCAGCACCTTTGTCTTTGTTGTTACAGAGAACCATTGGTTTAACATCGTCTTCAACGATTTCGATAACGAATTTTGGACAAACTTTAGCGCAAGCACCACAGCCTGTACATTTTTCGTTGATTACTCTTGCAACACCGTCAACAACCTGGATTGCACCGAATGGACATACGCTTGCACAGTCACCAAGACCGAGACAGCCGTAAGCACAGTCACCAGGACCGCCGAACATTTTTGCAGCTGCGGAACATGTTGTAACACCCTGGTAGTCAAATTTTGTACCTGTGTTGCATGTGTGACCCTGACATTTTACTACAGCTTTTTTAGCTGCGCCAGCGGAAGCGGAAACGCCCATAACTTTACCGATTGCTTTTACACAGTCAGCGCCGCCTGGAGCACATTTTGTAAGTTCAGCACCTTTTTCTACGATTGCTTTTGCATAGTCGGAACAACCAGCAAAGCCACAACCACCACAGTTTGCACCTGGGAGGCATGCTGCAACAAGGCCGATTCTTTCGTCTTCGTATACATACATAACTTTAGCAGCAACTACGAGAACTACTGAAGCGATGATACCAATAGCAGCAACGATAATAACAGTTGTTAAAATATCCATAGTTACCCCTCCTTAAATTGCACCAAAGATGCTTTCTACGATGCCGCCGAAACCTGTAAAGGAAAGAGCTACAAGAGCAGCTGCTACAAGTGTGATTGGCAAGCCTTCAAAGCATTTAGGTGGTTTAGCCTGGTCAACTCTGCTTCTAACGCCTGTAAATATAACCATTGCAAGCATAAAACCAACACCTGCACCAAGGGAACCGATTATACTTTCAACAAAGTTGTAACCGGATTCAACGTTGAGCAATGCAACACCAAGGATAGCACAGTTTGTTGTGATAAGCGGGAGGTAAACACCGAGGGAGTTGTAAAGACCTGGAATATATTTTTTGAGAATGATTTCAACCAGCTGTACCAGAGAAGCGATAACGAGGATAAACACGATTGTTCTGAGGTATACAAGGTCATTTGCCTGAAGAATGAATTTGTCGATTGGCCATGTAACTGCTGTTGCCATAATCATAACGAAGATAACAGCTGCGGACATACCAACGGAAGAGTCAAGTTTCTTGGAAACGCCAAGGAATGGACAGATACCCAAGAATTTAACAAGCACGTAGTTGTTAACCAACACCATGCTGAAGAATATAGCACCTAATCTCATTGCATCCATTATGCGTTACCTCCTTCATTTTTTGCGTTGGCACAAGCCATTTTACAGCCGATGCAACCTGCACCACAACCGTCTTTTGGCATCTGAGCAATTTCAAGTTTAACTGCGATAGCCATAAAGAGACCGAATGTGAAGAAGCCGCCTGCTGCTGATGTAAAGAAGCCGATTGGGTTAGCTGAGAAGAATGGTACTGCAAAACCAAAGATGGAACCAGCACCGAGAGCTTCTCTGAAGATACCCATAAGAGTAAGTGTAACTGTAAAGCCAAGACCCATACCTACACCGTCAAGAGCAGAGTCAACAACTGTGTTTTTGGAAGCGAATGCTTCAGCACGGCCGAGAATGATACAGTTAACAACGATAAGTGGAAGGAACACGCCAAGAGCTGTGTCCAAAGCTGGCAAGAATGCTTTTACAAGCATCTGAACGATTGTAACGAAACCTGCGATAACTGTGATAAATGCAGGGATACGTACTTTATCAGGAATAGTTTTTCTGAGAGCAGAAATTACAACGTTTGAACAGATAAGAACAAATGTTGCTGCAACACCCATACCAAAGCCGTTAAATGCAGAAGATGTAACTGCAAGTGTTGGACAAGTACCCAAAACAAGTTTGAGAACAGGGTTTTCTTTAAGGAAACCATTGGTTATGAGAGAAAGTTTGTTATTTTTCTTTTCCATTACTTAATTCCTCCTTAACCATTGATTGCTGCAAAAGCTGCAGCTGCTTTGTTTACTGCCTGTTTAGCGCCTTTAGAGGAGTATGTGCAGTTTGCAATAATGTCTGCACCGCTGTCATCTGTTGCGCCGATGAATTTGTTGATGTAGTCTGCTTCTGCGATTTTATCGCCGAGACCTGGTGTTTCACTGGAAACGTCAAACATAACGCCTGTGATTACGCCGTTTTCATCAAAGGATGTATATGCTTTGAGCATAAGACCGGACTGGTGTTCATCACCGATGATACCATTACCTTTGCCTTCTGTTACGAGAACAAGGCCGAGGTCAGATGTATATGCTTCAAGAACATCTTCGTGTGCAACTTCTGTTGCAACCATATTGCCGAAGTACTGTGCAACTTTTTCTTCAAAAGTAAGTTCAACAATTACAACGCCAAGAGCTTTTTCGCTGAATGCTTTGTATGCTGCATTAACAGCGTTGAGAGCAGCACCGGAAGAAATTGTTGTACCGGAAATTGTATCAACATTTTCACCCTTCTTAGCTTCGCCGTTAAGGCCGAGGAACTGTTCCATAAACCAAGCTTCTTTAACGATTTTGTCACCGATACCCGGTGTTTCACCGCTGCAGTCTGTAACTGTGATGTTTGTTATGTTGCCGTCGTTGTCGTAAGCAATCATAAGTTTAACAGAGCCGTTACCGCCGTAACCGTTGCCCTGTGCAGCAATAACATAACCAACACCGTTTGTTGCTTTGTGCATGGATGTTACGCCTTCAACCTCAACTTCAATTTCTTCAAAGCCGTCAGCTTCTGGGAGAAGTTCATATCTTGCTGCATCAGCTGCTTTAGCTGCTGCTTCTGCAATAATTGGGGCTGTGATACCGTTAACTGCTGCCAGAGCTGCAGAAACAACGATACAGATTACTGTCAGAACCACAACAGGTTTGAGCAAGTCATTCCATGTAGAATTCTTTTTCATAATTATTTAGCCTCCTTTACTTTTTTAGGAGCACCAAGAGGTTTCTGTCTTGTGAGCTGATTGATGTAAGGAACAAAGAGGTTCATAATAAGGATTGCGTAGGAAACGCCTTCTGTCATTGTACCGAATACACGAATGAGCATTGTGATAAGACCAAGACCGATACCAAATACGATTTTGCCTTTAAGTGTATAAGGGCTTGTTACGTAGTCTGTAGCCATAAAGATAGCACCGAGGAGGAGACCGCCGCCAAGAACATGGAAAAGTGGGTCCTGACCGAATACTACTGCGAGAACTGCAACTGTTGCAATGTATGTAACAGGGATTGCAGGGCTGATAACCTTTTTGATAAGGAGATAAGCAAAACCGATGAGAAGTGCAAGAGCACTTGTTTCACCAAGAACACCGCCGTGTGTACCAAGGAACATTGTAAGGTATGGAACACCGCCTTCTGCAAATGCACCTGCTGCGTTAGCTGCAAGTGGTGTTGCGGAAGCAATAGCATCAATTGTCTGTGTTGGGTGAACAAAGTTTGTCATAGAACCTGCAAAGGAAGTTGCAAGGATAATACGAGCTGTGATAGCTGGGTTAGCAAAGTTGTAACCGATACCACCGAAGAGCTGTTTTACCATAAGAATAGCAAATGCAGCACCAACGATTGCCATCCAGAATGGCATTGTGCTTGGCATATTGAATGCAAGCAGAATACCTGTTACTACAGCGGACAGGTCACCAACTGTCTGTTCTTTTTTGAGTGCTTTGTTCCAAAGATATTCAAAAACAACACAAGCTGCTGCTGTTACAGCTGTAAGGAGCACTGCTCTGAGACCGAAAATAAGGCCGGAAGCGATGATTGCCGGAACCATAGCAATGATAACATCAAGCATAATAGAGCGGCTTGAATCTTTACCTGTAATATGAGGTGCGGATGATACAAACAATTTCATATTATTTTGCCGCCTTTCTTACAAAATCTTTTGCTTCGCTCATTGTCTGTGCTACCGGGCGTTTTGCTGGACATACAAAGGAACAGCTGCCGCAAGCCATACACAGATCGATGGAATGAGCTTTAATTTCTTCAGCATCTTTGCTGTTGAGAGCCAATGCGATTTCAACCGGGGAAAGACCCATTGGGCAAGCTTCTACACATCTGCCGCAGCGGATACATGCAGATGCTTTTGGAAGCACTGCAGCTTCTTTGCCGAACACGAGAATAGCATTGTTCTGTTTCATAACTGGCAGTTCATCATTCATAACTGCAGCACCCATCATAGGGCCGCCGGAGATGATTTTGCCTGCTTCTGCTTTATAACCGCCGCAGAATTCGATAACTTCTTTTGTAGATGTACCGATTACCACTTCAACGTTTTTAGGTTCTGCAACTGCATCACCGTCAACTGTAAGGCGTTTTGTTACAAGAGGCATACCTGTTTTGATATATCTTGCAACGAAGCCAACGGAAGCAACGTTCATAACGATGCAGCCTGCTGCGCTTGGAAGAGCACCCTGTGGTACTTCTCTGCCTGTAGCGGATTCAATAAGAACTTTTTCTGCACCCTGTGGGTAAACGCTTGGAAGTTCACATACTGTGAAACCTTCAAGGCCTTTGCAGAGTTCTTTCATTTTAGCGATAGCTGCTGGTTTGTTCTTTTCAATACCGATGATAACTTTGGAAAGTTCAAGGTATTTTTTAACAAGTTTAGCACCTTCAATTACATCTTCGCCGCATTCCATCATTTCACGGAAGTCTGCTGTGATGTAAGGTTCACATTCTGCTGCGTTGATGCAGAGTGTGTCAACTTCGCTGAGGTTCTGTGGTGCAAGTTTAACGCCAGCCGGGAAGCCTGCGCCGCCAAGACCTACAAGACCGGAAGCTTTGATAGCTGCAACAAAGCTTGCATGATCTGTAACTTCAGGAGCTTTAACACATTCGCAAACTGTCTGTTCGCCATCTGTTTCAATAACAACAGCCTGTGTTTTGTTGCCGTTTGGCAAAAGAATTTCTTCTGTGCCAACAACTTTACCGGAAACAGAAGAGTGAACAGGTGCGGAGATAAAGCCGCCTGCTTCACCGATAACTGTACCTACTTTAACTTCGTCACCTTTTTTTACAACCATTTTAGCTGGAGCACCAATATGCATGCTCATAGGAATACGAACTACAGCAGGAACCGGCATTTTTACAGTTTCTAAGTTCTCAGTGTTCTTGTTGTGTGGAACATGTGCGCCACAAGCACTGCGAACCAGTTTTTTAAATACTGCCACTATATAATCCTCCATTCAAAGCCTTTAAAAATAAAGCCTATTATTTCAATTTGTAATTGTAACAAATTTGTTAAGAAAATTCAATACCAAATACCCCTTTTTTCATAAATATGTGTACTTTTTATGTCTAAAATTAGGCAATTTTGGCATTTTGCCAAATTACCGCTCAAACAAGGTAAAAAGCTGTTAAAAATTTGTAAAAAATACCATTGTTATTTGTGAAATATAAAATTATATGGTATATTATATATATACAATATTTATATTACTGCCCTGCTGCCGTTCTGTATTATTTCAGCAGGACAGATATGAGGTAAAAAATTGCAGAAAATAATATACACTTCTCCTTATAAAATAGATTGGGATGCGCAGAGTGCATTCAAACTTACCAACTACTATACAGATGATGAAAACTGTATGGTTTTCTGTTATCTCAAACAGTATGTGCATAACGGAAAGCTGAAGCTTTGTACCTTCTGTTTTGACAGGGAAGCTGCCGGAAAAAACGACCTTCAGCTTTGCTTCAACCTCAATCCTGAAGAAACCTCGGATTTTATTGTTATGGAATTCGGCATTGACGGTATTTTCTCTGTAAATGAAGTATCCTGTTCAAGCGGCAATGTAACACCAAGGGAAGATATTCTTCAGGAAATTTCCTATCACTCTTTCCGTTCCAATGACCAGCAGGGCTTTTACTGGTGCGGAGAGATAACCCTGTCAGAAGATTTTATCAAAAACTGTTTCAATACAGTTTTAAAAGAAAAAAGCATAATTGTAATGAACCTGTACAAAATATTTCCGGGCAAAAAAGATTACGCTTCACTTTTCCCGGATGATGTAAACAATATATCAGACAAAGGAAACTTTATGCAGGAATTTGTCATATTGAATTACTGAACAACACGCTTTACAAAACAACGGAGGTTAATATGAAATTTTTAGGCTTTTTGGTAAAACTTGCACTGGCATTTCTTACATTCGGCGCAGTCGCCAGCCTTTATCTCAGCAAAAACAAAGAAGAATATATTAAATTTGAGCAATCAGATGAACTTGATTTATATTAAAGAATAATTTAATAAATACTCGGAGGTTATAATGGCAATCAGACGTTTCGAAAGTAACGGCAGATATTCAAATGTCGTTGAACATAATGGTGTTTTATATCTTACAGGTCAGCTTTGTTCCAACCCAGCAGGTGATGTAAAACAGCAGACAAAGGAAATTCTGGATAAAACAGAAGCACTATTGGAAAAATACGGCAGTGACAAACACCATATTCTTTCTGCACATATTTATCTCAAAGATATAAATATGTTTAAAGAGATGAACAGTGTGTGGGATGCCTGGGTAAGCCAGGACAATGAGCCTGCCAGACTTTGTGTGGAAGCCGCCCTTGCCTCCCCTGCATTTCTTGTAGAAATCAGCTTTACCGCAGCCGTTATTAAATAATATACATATATAAATATATTAAAAGCTCCCGATATATAATCGGGAGCTTTTTTGCTTTACATTTTTAAACAAGTACAAGCTGTGTGCCATCGCTGTCCACAGTAAATACAGTGCCGGCTTGAGGGTCTGCGGCAATAATCTGTTTTGCCACAAGGGTTTCCACCTTCTGCTGAATAAAGCGCTTGAGCGGACGTGCACCGTATATTTCATCATATCCATTGTCTATGATAAACTGCTTTGCTCTTTCAGTTACAACGATGCCCAACTGACGGTCTGCCAGTCTGTTTCTGAGATTTTCAAGCAGCAGATCAACCACACCGCTGATTTCTGTTTTGCTGAGCGGCTTGTAGAACACAATTTCATCCAGACGGTTGATAAATTCAGGTCGGAAGGAAGCCTTGAGCAATCCGTTTACACTGTCTTTGGCGCTCTGGGAAATTTCTCCGTTTTCAATCCCTTCCAGAATATATGAAGAACCTATATTTGAGGTAAGGATGATAATCGTATTTTTAAAATCTACCGTTCTGCCCTGACTGTCTGTAATTCTGCCGTCATCCAGCACCTGAAGCAGCACATTGAACACATCAGGATGTGCTTTTTCCACCTCGTCAAAGAGTACAACAGAATATGGTTTTCTGCGCACAGCCTCTGTAAGCTGACCGCCTTCTTCATATCCGACATAACCCGGAGGCGCACCGATAAGACGGCTTACAGAGTATTTCTCCATATATTCTGTCATATCTATACGAACAATGTTTTTTTCATCATCGAAAAGACTTTCTGCAAGGGCTTTTGCAAGTTCAGTTTTGCCCACACCTGTAGGACCAAGGAACAGGAATGAGCCTATAGGCTTGTTCTCATCCCTTATACCTGCACGTGAACGGATGATAGCTTCACTTACCTTTGTAACTGCCTCGTCCTGACCAACCACGCGCCTGTGAAGTATATCATCAAGATGAAGAAGTTTTTCCCTTTCGCCTTCTACAAGTTTTGCCACAGGAATACCTGTCCATCTGGAGATAATTTTAGCAATTTCCTCCTCGCTGACTTTGTCCCTAAGCAGAGAAGCTTCCTTTGCATCTTCCGCAATTTTTTCCTGCTCGGCAAGCTGTTTCTGAAGTTCAGGCAATCGGCCGTATTTAAGTTCTGCCGCTTTGTTAAGGTCATATTCCCTTTCTGCCTTTTCAATCTGTGCATTTACCAGTTCAATATCCTCGCGCAGCTTCTGCACCTTTGCAATGGAATTCTTTTCATTTTCCCATTTGGCTTTCATCGCAGAATATTCATCGCGCATTTCTGCTATCTCTTTCTGTATAACCTCAAGGCGTTCTCTGGATATATTGTCTGTTTCTCGTTTGAGCGCAGCCTCTTCAATCTCCAGCTGCATAATCTTTCTCTGCAGGTCATCCATCTCTGCAGGAGACGAGTCCATCTCTGTTCTTATCATTGCGCAGGCTTCATCCACAAGGTCAATGGCCTTGTCTGGCAGAAATCTGTCGGAAATATATCGGTTGGAAAGTGTAGCTGCCGCAATAAGTGCGCTGTCGTGGATTTTTACACCGTGAAAAACTTCATATCTTTCCTTGATACCTCGGAGAATGGAGATTGTATCCTCTACAGTAGGCTCATCCACCATAACAGGCTGAAAACGTCTTTCAAGGGCAGGGTCTTTCTCAATATATTTTCTGTACTCATCAAGGGTTGTTGAACCAATACAGTGCAGCTCACCTCTGGCAAGCATAGGCTTGAGCAGGTTGCCCGCATCCATAGCGCCATCGGTTTTGCCAGCCCCAACTATGGTATGCAGCTCATCGATAAACAGGATAATTTCACCCTCGCTCTTTTTCACCTCGTTGAGCACACTTTTAAGTCTTTCTTCAAATTCGCCACGGTACTTTGCACCAGCCACAAGGGCACCCATATCCAGGCTGAAGATTTTTCGGTCACGCAGGTTTACAGGTACATCACCGCGAACAATTCTCAGCGCAAGCCCTTCAGCAATAGCTGTTTTGCCCACGCCAGGCTCACCTATGAGAACAGGATTGTTTTTTGTTTTGCGGGAGAGTATTCTTATCACATTTCTGATTTCACTGTCTCGTCCTATAACCGGATCAAGTTTCTGAGCCTTTGCCAGTGCCACAAGTTCCTGACCATATTTTGCCAGCACATCGTATGTGCCTTCAGGATTGTCGGTTGTAACCCTTGTGTTGCCCCTTATCTCCTGCAGCGCCTTGAGAAATTTATTGCGATCCACGGAAAACAGCCTGAAAAGATCTTTCAGTTTTCCGCCCGCGGTGTCTATAAGTCCCAAAGCAAGATGTTCAACGGAAATATATTCATCCTTCATCTGCTGTGCTGTCTGTTCTGCACTGTTAAGCGCCGCATCCAGCTGTGCGGAGATATACACTTTATCTGCCTGTCTGCTTGCTGTAACCTTTGGCAGCTGGGCAATAATATTTGTCACATTCTGCATAAAGCTGTTTGTGTCTACACCCATTCTTGTAAACAGCTGGGCATTAAGACTGTCCTGCTGACTGAGCAGGCTTAACAACAGATGTTCAGGCTGAAGAGTCTGATTTGAATACTCTGCAGCAATACTCTGTGCATTCTGAACAGCTTCCATTGATTTTTGCGTGAGTCTGTTTGTATTCATATTTTCCCTCCTAAATATTAACCAGTTCTGCAGAAATTTCTGCGAGATATTTTTTTACTGTGCTGTTTGCTGCAGCAGCAGAAGAAATTGAAATATTATTGAAATATTCCTTCATACAGCTGTCCAGCAAATCTATATACATAGCAATTTTTGTTCCGTAATCATTAAAATTTCTGCTGTTATCTTTTCGCAAAAGACGTGCATATCTTCCTTTTTCAAAGGAAAATTCGTCCTCTGCAATATCGCAGTACTGCATTTCAAGCTGTGCCCACAGGGCAAAAAAACTGTCCAGAATGGCTATGAGAGCTGTATTCCGACTTCGCATTGAAATCTTCAGCTGCCCATAATATCCGCCTTTTTCCAGCAGTTCAACAGAGTATTTTATGCTTGGATTGTATTTGTACTGCAGTGCTGAACGCATGTTTATCATATTTCCGTTGCCCAGCAGCTGTAAAACAAGGGATGAATGCTGATCCATAACCTCATTAATTGAATTGTACACATCCAGCAGCATTGTCTCTGCTGTAGGCATACTGATATGCTGTGCCAGCAATCTGTTTATCATATTGGAACGGCTTGTTCCCTGCTGTGCCGCCATCATATCTATACCTCTTATAACTTCGTCATCAAGAACGATACTGTATACCGATTTACCCATTTTATCACTTCCTTACGAGATAAATTGTAAACCCAATTATATATTTTGTCAATCATATTATATAACTTTTAAAACATTTTTCACATATTTTTCTATATTCGCCGACAACTATATTTATACTAAAAATGTATATAAAAAATGCACTATCCCTTAAAGAGACGGTGCATAACTGTTTTTATTTAATTACAGCAGGTAAAGAAGATATCCTGCATAGCCTGCAAGCATTACAAAGCCGCTCCATCTTGGAAGGCTTCTTTTATATTTCGCCAGAACAAATATGAACAGTGTGCTTACTATTGCAATGATCATATCCAAGAAAAATGCTCTTGCAAAAGGCACAGGAATGATCAGAGAAGATATACCGATAACAAACAGGATGTTAAAAAGGTTGCTGCCAACGATATTGCCAACTGCTATATCTGCATTGCCTTTGAGTGCTGCTGCCACAGATGTGAAAAGTTCAGGCAGACTTGTGCCGAGGGCAACGATTGTGAGACCGATTGTTCTTTCGGACATACCAAGAATTCTTGCGATTTCTGTTGCTGCGTCAACTGCAAAGTTACTGCCGAGAACAATGAGTGCCATACCGATAATAAGAAGCGGAACCGCTTTTTTAAGGCTCATTGTTGTGATCTCTTCCTCTTCAACCTGTGCTGAATATCTGATTGTGCGGCTGATAAGGTAACCGATATAAAGTGCAAAGCACACAACAAGGATTACACCGTCAAAAAAGCTGATTGTCCCGTTGAAACCGAGCACAAACAGCAGAACTGTGATTGCTGTGAGAAACGGCAGGTCAACCTTGATAGTGGATTTTGTAACAGCAAGCGGAACAATTGCTGCACACAGACCGAGAATTACCAGAACATTCATAATGTTACTGCCTACAATGTTGCCGACAGTTATGTCTGCAGCACCCTGAAATGCAGACGTGATACTTACAGCTGCTTCAGGGGCACTTGTGCCCATAGCTACAATGGTAAGACCAATAATAATTGGCGGTATATGAAAACGGTCTGCAATACATACAGCGCCGCCCACAAACCAGTCGGCACCTTTTACAAGCATTGCAAAGCCAATTGCAAGCAGGATAATCTGTATAAACATTTTAAATATTACCTCCGTACAGATATGTTACAGGTTATATAAATCCAAAGGATATTTGTGCAATAAAAAATCCCAGCCTATCGGCTGGGATCCTGGTGCGGATGACAAGACTTGAACTTGCACGATATTGCTACCACTAGCCCCTCAAGCTAGCGTGTCTGCCGATTCCACCACATCCGCAAACTGCACTCTCATCTGAGCGCTCAATTATAATATCATACCTTTTTACAAAATGCAAGTCTTTTTTTGATATTTTTTGATAAAATCCATAAAACATCATTTTAACCATATTTTTTCAGATTTATGGCTTCAAATTATACTTTTACACCAATAGCAGCCTGCATTTATTATAAGCTGCCATCTTTTTAATTATGCTTCTGTTACAAGTTTGCCGCACATATGCTCAACATTCAGCTTTAAAAGCAATGTTCTGTGTCCGCTTGATTCTATCTCGCCCTTTATATATTCATCATCCTGTATAAATTTGTAGCTGAGCTTTGTGGTGATATCTATAATCTGCTCCATATCATCAATAATGTCAATTCTGCCGAACACTATAACACTTTTAACCTTATACGCCCAATGGTCTTCAGGTTTATAACCTTTATCAAAAACACAGAAAGAAACCTTATTGTGTTTCTGCAATGCTTCCAGTCTGTGACCTATATTGCCACAGTGAAAATATATATTTCCGTCCTCTTCATTGTACCAGTGATTCATCGGCATACCATACGGATAATCATCATCACCAAGAACAGACAGCACCCCTCTTGTTTCATTTACAAGCAGTCTGATACACTCCTGGTCTGAAAGCTGTTTATTTTTTCTTACAAGTTCCCTGAACATATTATATCTCCTTCGACAGTTTTATATAAAAATTATATACCTGCGGCAATTATATATCAACAAAAATATCCCCGCACCTTCCGAACGGGGATATCTGATAATAAAATAATTATTCAATTTCTTCAAATACTTCTGCACCAAGCTGACAGATTGGGCATACAAAATCTTCCGGGAGTTCTTCCCCTTCATAAATGTATCCGCAAACAGAACATTCAAAGCGTCTGCTTTCGCCTTTCGGTGCTTCTTCTGTCTGTTCAGCAGCGCCGCCCGCAAGTTCTTCTGCCAGAGCTGCAAGCTGTGCAGAGCTTTCTTCATTGAGTGCAGACATAATCTTCACTGTGTTTTCCGCAAATGTAAGGTCCTTGCTCTTTTCAAACATTCCCTTCATAATCTTTGTAGCAACAGGTGCCCATGTGCCGTTTTCAATGAAAGCAACGGTTCTGTTCTGATAGCTGCGTTCTGTGAGATGGTCAATAAACTGTCTCATAAACGGAAATATATCTGCATTGTATGTTGTTGTTGCAAGAACAAGTTTTGAATAACGGAATGCATCTTCAACAGCTTCTGCCCAGTCACAGCGTGCAAGGTCGTTAAGTACAACTTTGCAGCCTTTTTCTTCCAGTTTTTCTGCAAGCTGCATAACTGCTTTTTTTGTATTGCCGTATATAGATGTATATGCAATAACAATACCTTCTTCTTCCGGTCTGTAGCTGGACCAGATGTCATAAAGGTTGATATAATATCCAAGATTTTCACTGAGCACAGGACCGTGGAGAGGACAGATGGTTTCTATATCCAGCTTTGCAGCTTTTCTGAGAACTGCCTGCACCTGAGAACCGTATTTGCCTACAATGCCAATGTAATATCTTCTTGCTTCACATGCCCAGTCTTCTTCTGCGTCGAGAGCACCGAATTTGCCGAATGCATCTGCAGAGAACAGAATTTTATCTGTGCTGTCGTATGTCATTATAACTTCCGGCCAGTGAACCATAGGTGCTGTTATAAAGCTGAGCTCGTGTCTGCCAAGAGAAAGTTTGCTGCCTTCATTTACCACAACCTGTTTTTCAGCAAAATCTGTTCCGAAGAAATTCTTCATCATAGCAAAAGCTTTGGATGATGCAACAATTTTTGCTTCCGGGTATGCCTTTGTAAAATCAAAGATGCTTGCAGAGTGGTCCGGTTCCATATGCTGTACCACAAGGTAATCCAGTTTTCTGCCGCCCAGTTCCGCTGCAATTTTATCCAGCCATTCCTGTGTGAAATTAGCGTCAACAGAATCCATAACTGCTGTTTTTTCATCTATAATAATATATGAATTATATGCCATTCCTTCAGGAACTATATACTGACCTTCAAAAAGGTCAATCTGACGGTCGTTAACGCCTATATATTTAATATCTTCTGTGATATACATATTTGTTTTTTCTCCTTTTACCTGTGGTTGTTAAATTAGTAACTATATTATACCATTTATTTATTAAAATTCAATTGCCTTTGTAAGCTGTATTATAGTATAATTTTTCCACAAAGTATGTTGTTTTTACAACAAATATTATTCTGTTAAGGTGATGTTATGAATAAATATATTTCCGTACTGAAGAAATCTTCTGTATTTTTCAACATTTCGGATAAAGAAATTGAAGTGCTGATTGGCTGTATGCAGCCGGTAGTACGCAGATATAAAAAAGGTGAATATATCTTCCTCCATGGTGACAGCACAAAAAACATAACCATTCTTCTGGAAGGCAGTATACACATTCAGAAGGATGACTACTGGGGTAACCGAAGCATTATAAATATTATAGAAGCAGGCGATATGTTCGCAGAATCCTATGCTCTAAGCGAAAACAGCATTATGCTTAACGATGCCGTAGCTGTGGAAAACTGCACCGTTGCCTTTTTTGACACAAAGCATATGCTGACCAGCTGTGCTTCATCCTGCAGCTTCCACAATAAAATTATACAGAACCTTTTTGTTGCCCTTGCAGGCAAAAACATAAAACTTGTTCAGAAACTCGGACACATATCCCGCCGTTCAACAAGAGAAAAGCTTATCAGCTATCTTTCCGATCAGGCACAGATTTCCCACAGCGGAAGTTTTACCATTCCTTTCAACCGTCAGCAGCTTGCAGATTTTCTGTCTGTTGACCGCAGTGCAATGTCCAATGAACTGTGCAAAATGAGGGATGAAGGGCTGCTTACATTCCACAAAAACAGCTTTACCCTGCTGATAAACAATTGATGCAATTCATTTATAAGCAACTGAATTATACTATACAAAAAGTCATTCCTGAAAACCAGGAATGACTTTTATCTGTATATATAATTTTATATTACAGGAATATATATTTGAGTACAAACAGTACTGCCAGGACATACATAAGCGGTTTAACTTCTTTTGCCTTGCCTGTGAGAGCCTGGATTACAACATAGGAGATAACGCCCAGACAGATACCCTCAGAGATGCTGTAGAACAGCGGCATTGCAAGGATGCAGAGATATGCCGGAATTGCTTCAGCAAGATTTTCTGAATCAAATTTGATTTCCACAACTGTTTCAAACATCAAAAAGCCTACAAAGATAAGTGCAGGAGCTGTTGCAAAGGATGGAATAGATGTAAACAGAGGTGAGAACAGTGTGGCAAGCAGGAACAGCACACCTGTTGTAATTGCTGTAAGACCTGTGCGACCGCCGGCTGCAACACCTGCAGAAGATTCCACAAATGTTGTAACTGTAGATGTGCCGAGAACAGCACCTGCGGAAGTTGCCACAGCATCGGCCATGAGAGCCGGTTTGATGTTAGGAAGTCTGCCTTCTTCATCAATCATATCTGCTTTTGTTGCAACACCGATAAGTGTACCCAGTGTATCGAAAAGGTCAACAAACAGGAATGAGAAGATAACTACAATAAAGTTAAAGATACCTACGCTGCTGAAATCAATCTTGAAGCACTGACCGAATGTTTTTCCCAGAGCGGAAAAGTCTGCACTCATAATGCCTGACGGAAACAGGCTGTAAGCGCCTGCTTCAGGGTTTGGAACATAGATGCCCGCAAGCTGACAGAGCATTCCAATACCCCATGTAATCACGATACCGATAAGGATAGAACCTCTTACTTTTTTGATATAGAGAATCGCTGTGATAAGCAGACCGATAACAGCAAGAAGTGCACAGATGCCTTTTGTGCTGAAATTTTCTGTAAAGCTTGTAATTGTTACAAGTGTGGAAGAATCCACCGCAAGACCTGCGTTCTGAAGACCGATAAATGCAATAAACAGACCAATACCTACAGAAACACCCTTTTTAAGTGTAAGAGGAATTGCATTGAAGATTGCTTCACGAACATTTGTAAGAGAAAGCAGGATAAATATAAGACCTTCTACAAATACTGCAAAAAGTGCTACCTGCCAGGAAATACCCTGACCGAGAACTACTGTATATGCAAGGTATGCGTTGAGCCCCATACCTGCAGAAAGTGCAAACGGAAGGTTTGCAGAAAGGCCCATCAGGATAGTGCCTATAAAAGATGCGAGACAGGTTGCAATAAGAACTGCATTAGGGTCCATACCTGCATCGCCAAGGATGCTTGGGTTAACCGCCAGAATATAAGCCATTGTCATAAATGTAGTAATACCGGCAGCAACTTCAGTTTTAACAGTTGTGTTATTTTCTTTTAATCTGAAATATTTTTCCAACATTTTACTTTTCCTCTTCATTGTATTCTGCTATATATGGAAGACTACGGAAATATTCACCGCAATCCAGACCGTAGCCGATTATAAACTTATCCGGGATTGTAAACAGAGTAACATCTGCTTCCAGCTCCACAACCCTTCTTGCAGGTTTGTCCAGCAAAGTTACAATGCGCAGGGATTTAGGGTTGCGCGCTCTCAGAAGTTTAACCACATCGTTGAGTGTTCTGCCTGTGTCGATAATATCTTCGATAATAACCACATGATATTTGGAAACATCGTGGTCAAGGTCCATTGTTATATTTACAATACCGCTGGACTGTGTACCGCTGTAATAACTCTGCGCACACATAAATCCTATTTCACATGGCACTGTAACTGCACGGCAGATATCTGCCATAAACACAAAAGCCCCTTTGAGAATGCTCACCAGCAATATCGGTGTACCGTCATACCAGCTGTCTATTTCTTTTGCCGCTTCAGCAATTTTTTCCTTTATCTGCTCTTCACTTATCATAACAGATTTGATTTTGCTGTTAAATTCTTCTACACTTCTGATCATATTCTTTCTCCTTGTGTTGTAATGCAGACTATACCGTATCCGTACAATCCACAATATACATTTATTATATTGTATTACAGATATTATTGCAACAAATTATTTTTTGTGCTGTCTTTATCTTTATAATATCCGACCGCAGTTTGAAACAATCATTTGTACTGTATTTATCCGCAGTATAAATATATACTTAAAAATGTCTCGCTGAAAATAAAAAAGTCCCGACCGATTTGGTCGAGACCTTTTGCTGCGGACAGTCATAAACCAAAACTTTTATATTATACCAGCCACGCCTTAAGGCATGTGGCGGTTTCATCTATGGGGGTGACAGAATTTTTATTACAGCCTTGTCTGTAATAAAAATCGTCATGCAGGGGGATAATCCCCCTATGAAAAAAGGTCTCGCAGAAAATAAAAAAGTCCCGACCGATTTGGTCGAGACCTTTTGGTGCGGATGACAAGACTTGAACTTGCACGATATTGCTACCACTAGCCCCTCAAGCTAGCGTGTCTGCCGATTCCACCACATCCGCAAACTGCGCTCTCTCTTG
>JAFSCM010000001.1 GCA_017436765.1 Oscillospiraceae bacterium | reverse complement strand
GTGACCTGGCAGCGCTGCTTACCAATCTTGAAGAGGGCGATGTGCTTTTCATCGACGAAATCCACCGCCTTTCCCGTCAGATTGAAGAGGTGCTCTATCCCGCACTTGAAGACTATGCCCTGGATATCATCATAGGCAAAGGTCCGTCAGCACAGTCCATAAGAATAAACCTTCCGAAATTTACACTTATCGGGGCAACCACAAGGGCAGGTCAGCTTTCCAGCCCGCTCCGTGACCGTTTTGGCGTTATACTTAAGCTTGAAATGTATACCCACGAAGAACTGGCACGCATTATCACCCGTTCGGCAGATATTCTCGGAATACCCTGTGAAGAAGACGGCGCACTTCAGCTGGCAAAATGTTCCCGCGGCACACCTCGTATTGCAAACCGCCTGCTCAAAAGGGCGAGAGACTTTGCACAGGTGCGGGGCAACGGCATAATAGATGAAGAAATTGCAAAGGACGCATTGCGCCGTATGGATATAGACCACCTTGGTCTGGACAGTCTCGACCGCAGTGTGCTGGGTGCAATAATAAAAATGTATTCAGGCGGCCCTGTAGGTCTGGAAACACTGGCAGCGGCAATCGGGGAAGAGGCGGTTACACTTGAAGATGTATGTGAACCGTATCTTATGCAGATAGGTTTTCTGTCCCGTACACCGCGCGGCAGAATTGTGACGGACCTTGCATACAGCCATATGGGGCTTGCAAATCCTGCTTCAAACGGACAGCAGAGTTTCGACGATTTATAAACCACGGCATTTTACGGAAATATAAAACAGCTTACAGTGATAAGGCAAAAGGCTTTATCTTTCAATATTTTTATTCTTTCAACAAACAGGAGAATTACTATGGCAAGATTATTTGGTACAGACGGCGTAAGAGGTGTTGCAGGCAGCGAACTGACACCTGAACTTGCAATCAACATCGGCCGTGCAGCTGCAATGGTTCTGACAAAACACACAAACAAAAAGGCAAAGGTTTTAATAGGCAAAGACACAAGAATTTCAGGCGATATGCTGGAATCTGCACTCAGTGCAGGTCTTTGCAGCGTTGGCGCAGATGTACAGCTCTGCGGTGTTGTTCCTACACCTGCAATTGCTTACCTTGTAAAAAAATACGGCTGTGATGCAGGCGTTGTTATCTCTGCAAGCCACAACCCTATGGAATTCAACGGCATCAAAATCTTCAACGGCGAAGGCTACAAGCTCGCAGACGAAATTGAAAATGAAATTGAAGCACTTATCCTTGACACACCTGAAAAAATTGTTAATGTAACAGGTGGCGAAATGGGTACAGTTACAAGGATTGATACAGCTGCAAGAGACTATATCGACCATCTCAAGACAGCCTGCACAGCAGATTTTTCTGCCATTAAGGTTGTATTTGACTGTGCAAACGGCGCTTCCAGCGTTACAGCACCAACACTTTTTACAGAGCTTGGCGTTCAGGCAT
Organism: Oscillospiraceae bacterium; assembly: GCA_017436765.1. Classification (GTDB taxonomy): domain Bacteria; phylum Bacillota; class Clostridia; order Oscillospirales; family Ruminococcaceae; genus RGIG3102. The sequence continues at coordinate 10,761 of JAFSCM010000001.1, read as the reverse complement.
CATTTATCGGTGCCCAGCCTGACGGTACAAACATCAACGACGGCTGCGGTTCCACACATCTTGACAAACTTGCAAAAGCTGTAAAGGAAGGCGGTTTTGACTGCGGCATCGCATTTGACGGCGACGCAGACAGATGTCTTGCTATAGACGAAAACGGCGAAGAAATCGACGGCGACAAAATCATCGCTATCCTTGCAACAAGAATGAAAGCACAGGGCAAGCTGGCACAGGACACAGCGGTTGTTACAGTTATGTCCAACCTCGGCTTTATGAAGCATATGGAAAAACGCGGCCTCAAAACTGCAACAACAGCTGTTGGCGACAGATATGTGCTTGAAGAAATGCGTGCAAAAGGCTACAACCTTGGCGGTGAACAGTCAGGTCATGTTATCCTTTCCGACTTTGCAACAACAGGTGACGGCCAGCTTACAGCTATTGCACTTCTGAACTATTTTGCAACAGAGGACAGAAAGGTAAGCGGATTCAACGGCTGCTATTCCAAATATCCTCAGGTGCTTATCAATATCAAGACAACAGCAGAAGGCAAGGCTTTCTACAAACACGATGAATACATTGAAGGCTTTATCGAAGCAAAACAGCAGCAGCTTATGGGTGCAGGCCGTGTGCTTGTCCGCTTAAGCGGCACAGAACCTCTTATCCGTGTTATGGTAGAGGGCGAAAACCTTGAAAAAATCACAGCTGTTGCAAATGAAATTGTTGACAAAATCAAACAGAGACTTGCAACAATCGGTGCATAATTTCTGAATATATAAATACGGCATAAGCTGACAGTGCAACACTGTCAGCGCAGATAAAAGGAGAAAGGCATGGCGGTATTACTTGCCGCCTGTAAAATATATGAGAGCAGATAATAAATGGCAGGACTATAAGCTTATCGACGCAACCGACGGCTTCCGTCTGGAAAGCTGGGGAGATGTTATCCTGGTAAGGCCTGACCCTCAGGTTGTGTGGAAGCTGCCGCAGAAAAGTCCGCTGTGGCACAAAGCCCACGCAGTTTATCACCGTTCAAGTGCAGGCGGCGGTCAGTGGGAATACAAAAAAAGCTTTCCGCAGCAGTGGACAATAAACTACGAAGATTTGAAATTCAAGGTTAGTCCTACAGGCTTCAAGCACACCGGGCTTTTCCCTGAACAGGCAACAAACTGGGACGAATACAAACGCCTTATCACTGCGGCAGACAGGCCGGTCAGTGTACTTAACCTTTTCAGCTACACAGGCGGTGCAACACTTGCCTGTGCAAAGGCAGGCGCAAAGGTGTGCCATGTTGACGCATCCAAAGGTATGGTGCAGTGGGCAAGGGAAAATGCAGCACTTTCAGGTATGACAGACTATCCAATCCGCTGGATTGTGGATGACTGCATAAAATTTGTCCAGCGCGAAATCCGCCGCGGGAACAAATATGATGGTATAATTATGGATCCGCCAAGCTACGGCAGAGGCCCTAACGGCGAAGTGTGGAAGCTGGAAGACAATATCTACGAACTGATGGAACTGTGCAGCCAGCTGCTCAGTGATGACCCGCTGTTTGTTGCGGTAAACAGCTACACAACAGGTGTTTCACCAAGCAGTATGGAATATATGCTCAACGCACTTGTAAAGCCGAAACACGGCGGCACAGTGACAGCTGACGAAATCGGCCTTACAGTACAGGCAACAGGTTCTGCCCTTGCCTGCGGTTCCACAGCATTCTGGAAAAAAGGTTAATTCCTGCAGAATTATTGAAAATATATGAGAGCGGACTTTATAAAAGGTAAAGCCGCTACTTACTTAAAAAGGAGTATAACAACAAAGATGATTAAAGCTACAAATCTCTTGTTCGGATACAGTGAAGAAAGAGAAAAAGCGCTGAACGGAGTAAACTTTACGGCCGAAAAAGGCGAGTTTATTGCTGTTCTCGGCTCCAACGGCTGCGGTAAAAGCACCCTGGCAAAACACTTCAACGCAATTCTTCTCCCCGAAGAAGGTACAGTTGAAGTTGAGGGAATGCTTACAACTCAGGATGACAGACTTTTTGATATAAGACAGAAGGTTGGTATGGTTTTTCAGAACCCTGACAACCAGATTGTTGCCACAATAGTTGAGGAAGATGTGGCTTTTGCCCTTGAAAATATGGGTGTTGAGCCAAGCGAAATCCGCCGCCGCATAGACGAAGCTATGGAGAAAACAGGTGTTTACAAGTTCAAGGACAAAGCACCGCACCACCTTTCAGGCGGTCAGAAACAGCGTGTTGCCATTGCAGGCATCATCGCTATGAGACCTGACTACATCGTTCTGGACGAGCCTACAGCTATGCTGGACCCTGAAGGCCGCCGCAAGGTTCTCAAAACCATAAAAAGTCTCAACAAGGAATACGGCATTACAGTAATTCTCATCACACACTATATGGATGAAGCCGCACAGGCAGACCGCATTGTGGTGATGAGCAAAGGCAAGGTTGTAAAGGAAGGTACACCAAAGGAAATCTTCTCTCAGGTGGAACTGGTAAAAAGCCTTTCCCTCGATGTGCCGCAGACCAGCGAAATTGCCTATGAACTGGGCAAGCTTGGTCATAATCTTTCAACAGAAGCAATCTCCATTGACGAGTGCGCACAGCAGCTCTACAACTTTTTGAAAGGATAGGATAGATATGTCAGTTATTAAAATAGAAAATTTGTCCTACACCTACAACGAGGGCTTGCCTGGAGCAACAAAGGCACTGGACAATATAAATCTTGAAATTGAAGAAGGCACATTTGTGGGGGTTATCGGCCACACAGGCTGCGGCAAATCCACACTTATCAGCCACCTCAACGGCCTTACAAAACCGCAGCAGGGAGCAATATACCTGAACGGTAAAAACATCTGGACAGAATACCCAAGCATCCGCGATGTGCGTTTCAATGTGGGCCTGGTGTTCCAGTATCCTGAATATCAGCTGTTTGAGGAATCCATATATAAGGATATCGCTTTCGGCCCTAAAAATATGGGTCTGGACGACGAAGAAGTTGACAGACGCGTAAAGATGGCTGCAAAGTTTGTAGGCATCCCTGAATACGCCCTTGAAGGTTCACCTTTTGACCTTTCAGGCGGTCAGAAGCGCCGTGTTGCAATTGCAGGCATCATTGCAATGCAGCCAAAGGTGCTTGTTCTGGACGAACCATGTGCAGGCCTTGACCCTGAAGGCAGGGAACAGATTCTTTCCCAGGTTAAAAACTACCATAAGGAAACAGGCAGCACGGTTATCCTTGTTTCCCATTCCATGGAAGATATTGCAAACTATGCCGACAAGGTGCTTGTTATGGAACAGGGCAAAGTATATAACTATGCAGATACGGAAGAAATTTTCCAGGATGCGGAAAACCTTTCCAAAATGGGTCTGGGTATTCCTGATATCACAAAGGTGTTCTTAAAGCTTAAGGAAATGGGGCTGGACATCGACACAGATGTTTACACAATCCCTTACGCAATCAAGACACTGCTTAAATACAAAGAAAAAAACGGAGGTGGACATAATGCTTAAAGACATTACAATCGGTCAGCATTTTCCGGGCAACAGTCCTGTTCACCGCCTTGATCCGAGAATAAAAATTCTGGCAACAATTGCTTATGTGGTATTTCTGTTCCTTGCAACCAACGCAGTGGGCCTTGTGCTTTCCATCGCAATGGTGCTTGCACTATATGTGGTTGCACAGATACCGCTCAAAATGCTCAAAAAGAGCCTTAAACCGATGATTCCAATCATCATCTTCACCGTTATCCTCAACCTGTTCTTTATCACAGGTGACGGTGACCCGCTGTTCAGGGTGTGGAAGATTTCCGTTTACACAGAGGGTATTATGTTCTGTATCGTTATGATTGTGCGTATCCTCTGCCTTATCAGCGGCACATCCCTGCTCACATACACAACCAGCCCTATCCAGCTTACAGATGGTCTTGAAAGACTGATGAAACCGCTGAATGTGGTGAAATTCCCTGTGCACGAAATGGCAATGATGATGACAATTGCCCTGCGTTTTATCCCTACACTCATTGAAGAAACAGATAAAATCATCTCTGCACAGAAATCCCGCGGTGCTATGCTGGACTCCGGCAGCTTTACCGACAGGGTAAAGGCGCTTGTGCCGATTCTTATCCCGCTGTTTATCAGCGCATTCCGCCGTGCAGACGAACTGGCAACAGCTATGGAATGCCGCTGCTACCACGGCGGCGCAAACCGTACAAGGCTCAAACAGCTTAAAATCACATCCAACGACATTATCTGCACAGCTGTGTGCGTTGTGGCTTTCGGCGTGATTTTTGCAACAAGATTTTTCTTTACTCCGCTTATATAATTTTTTAAATCATATACACGGGAGGAACTGTTATGCCATACGAAGTGACACAGGTTATAATACAACAGCTTTTTCCAAAAGGTGTTCTGCCCACAGCAATAGCAGCCATTACAGCAGCACTGGTCAGCTGGATATGGTTTATAACAAAAAAGGAAGATTCGTTTCTTATCCGCAGGGTTCACGCTTTTCTTGAAAACAAACCCGAAAGCTTTGTAAAGGTATCAAGAAGTGCTTATGTGATTACCCTCATAGCATACGGTGGCCTGGTAAATATATGTCCGGAAATACGGCTTGGCTTTTTGCCTAACACTCTGGTACTGGTGCTTATGTGTCTGCTGTGTGTAACGGCAATATGCTTTATGACAGTTGCGGACAGGATTATACGGTCAGAGAATATTGAAGATAAGGAGAACAGCTTTGACAGTTAAAGTAAAGGTGGCATTTGACGGAACCGATTTCTGCGGCAGTCAGGTGCAGCCTAACTTGAGAACGGTGTTCGGCGAATTCCAGAAAGCCCTTACCACTGTGGTAAAGGATGCGGCTGATATAAAGGGCTGCTCCCGTCTGGACAGCGGTGTCCACGCAAAATGCTTTTATTTCAGTTTCAAAACCGAAAAACAGCTGGACCTGCGCAAGTTTCCGCTGGGCTTAAACGCCAATCTGCCTATGGATATACGCGTTATCGAGGCGAGCGAGGAAGGCGATGACTTCCATGCCCGGTATTCCGCAAAGGGCAAGGAATACACCTACTATATAAAAAACAACCATATTGACGACCCGTTTACCAGCAGATATTACTATAAATTTCCGCAGAAGCTGAATGCAGAGGCTATGAACAAAGCCGCGCAGTATTTTGTGGGCTGCCATGACTTCCGCTCATTTATGGCAAGATGGTCAAAAATCATCGACTGCCACCGCACAGTTTATTCTGCACAGGTGACACAGCAGGACGATATGGTTATATTTAAAGTCTGTGCCGACGGATATCTGTACAATATGGTGCGCATTATGGTGGGCACGCTTATATGGGCAGGCACAGGCAGAATAAAACCGGAGCAGGTGGCAGATATCATCGAAGCCCGTCACCGCTCAAAAGCAGGGGTTACAGTACCACCTGAAGGTCTGTTTCTGACAGATGTATTCTATTAACAGCAAAAACGCACAGCGGCATAGGTGCAGCTGTGCATACAGACAGGTGAGCAGGTTACAGAAAAGGCCTGCTTCCTGTGATAAAATATAAACAGTAAAAGGGAATATAATGGACCAGCAGCCACGAAGACTTACACGCAAGGAACTTTTGCGCCGTAACAAAAAAATAGCAAAACGCCGTCAGATGCGTCTGACGCTTATTGCTGTTGCCCTTACAGCTTTTCTTGTGTATATAACAGGCATTTACGGTGCTTCTCTTGCCTATCTTGGTGACTTTGTAAGTACAGGTATGGTCTATATGCAGTTTGGTGACGGCTTCCCGAAGGAAATCGAAAACCAGACATACAGGCAGAGTGAAAGAATGGGTTCTTCCCTCTGTGTGCTGGACGGGGACAGCCTCAGCTTCTATTCGCCCACAGCGGATAAGGTTTACGACTACTATCATTCAATGAACAATCCCGTTATTTCGGCATCGGGCAAAAGGGTTGCAATCTACAATGCCAATGATACATCCATAAAAATTCTCAATGCACATAATGTGCTCTTTTCCCAGGAGATGTCAGGCGATATTATCCACGCATCCCTTTCGGCAGACAATCACCTTGCAGTAACCACCAAAAGCCAGAGCTATAACGGTGAAGTAAAGGTGTTTGACAGCCAGATGAAGGAAATGTTCACCTGGCTAAATGCAAAAAGCTTTCCTGTCCAGAGCTTTCTTTCCCCGAAAGCCACAAGACTGGCGGTAAGCTGTGTTCTCACTGTGGACGGCAAACTCAACAGCCACATCTATGTGATAGATACACAGACAGGTGAAGAAAAGATTATGCTGGAAAACAGCGGAGATGTGGCGCTCGGCATTGAATTTATAAAGGAAGATACACTTATAGTGTTCTACACAGACAAGGCAAAAGCAATAAGCCTTGCGGACGGCACGGTAAAAGGCCAGTATGAGTACGGCGGCCGTGACCTGACAGCTTATGATATAAGAAACGGCCAGATTGTTATGGCGGTGGGGGATTATGACGGCCTTTCCGATACGGAACTGGTGGTAACAGACCTTTCTTTCGGCAAACTGTTCAGCATAACAACAGAACAGGCTGTTACAGATGTTGCATTTTCTTCCCAGAGAATTTTTGCCCTTGGAGATGAAAAAATATTGCAGTACAGCCTCAAAGGTGAATTTGCAGGGGAAACTGCCGCAAAAAGCAATGTCAAAAACATAATTGATTATAACGGCTGCATAGTTATTAACGGCGACAGTCTGGAAAAACTTGAAAAAGCCGATGTGAAACAGAATTAAACTGTACTTTACAGGAGAAAATATATGCTTACAGCACCTCAGATAATAGATATAATTCTGCTGGTAATAATATTGATTTCTGCAGTGAAATGCTTTATGAACGGGTTTGCAACCAGTGTTGTGAACCTTGTGGGCAACATAGCAGGGCTTGTGGCGGCCTGGTTTGTCTCAAAACGCTGGTCACCGATAATTTTTGACAATATGTTCCGTGAAAATATGGTGGAAAAAACCTTTACATACATTCAGGACAAATCCAGAATGATTGATGTACAGGAACTTCTGCAGGAGTTTACAGGAGCATTGCCGGAAAGTTTTATGCAGGAATTTACCGCAAAAGCGGAAGAAACCATATCACAGATAACCACACCGTCAATGGAAGTGGCACAAACCATAGTGGATACACTTCTGGCACCTGCAGTGACAGTTATCATCGCTATGGTGATATTTGCCATCACCTGCACACTGTGCAACATCGTGGCAGGTCTGCTTTCAAAAGCCTTCAGGGCAATCAATCACATACCTGTAATCGGTTTTGCAAATCGTATGGGTGGCTTTGCAGTGGGTCTTGTAACAGGTATGATTTATGTGATTTTAATTTCCTGTGTTCTGAGTATAATAACCATTATCACAGAAAATTCACTGACATTTCTTAATGTAGAAGTGCTTAACCAGAGTAAAATCCTGTCAGTTACAGGTTTGGTAAATCCATTTATAGGATAATAAACAGTGTTTTATGCAAAGGAGCAAAATATATGTTGTGTGAAAGATGCAAAAAACGCCCTGCAATGATTTTCGTGCAGGAAAATGAATACGGTACAATGAAAAGCAAAGGCTATTGCCTCACCTGTGCTAAGGAGATGGGGATAAAGCCTGTTGATGATATGCTTAAACAGATGGGCATCAGCGACAAGGACCTGATGGCTATGGAAGAACAGATGGAAAGTTTTATGGAAGAAAACGACGGCAACGGAGATATGTTCAACATAGCAAATATGCTCAAGGGTATGACAGGCGGCAGAGATGACGACGATGAATACGGCGACGACTTTGAAGCCGGCGGCTCCAGCACAATGCCATACAACCGCGGCGACGGCAAGGACCGCGGCGAAGTGGACCCAAAGGATAAGCTGGACCCGCGCAACAGCAAAAAAGCAAAGCGCAAATTCCTTGACCAGTACTGCGAAAATCTTACAGATAAAGCCAAAAACGGCAAAATAGACAATATTATCGGACGCGATAAAGAAATCTACCGCACAATCCAGATTCTTTCCCGCCGACAGAAAAACAACCCTTGTCTCATCGGTGAAGCAGGTGTAGGTAAAACTGCAATTGCAGAAGGTATCGCCCTGCGCATCAGCCGCGGCGAAGTTCCGCAGCGTCTCAAAAACAAGGAAATCTATCTTGTAAGTATGACCAACCTTGTTGCAGGCACACAGTTCCGCGGTCAGTTTGAAGCAAGGGTAAAAGGCCTTATCAGTGAGGTTAAGGCGAACGGCAATATCATTCTCTTTATTGACGAAATCCACACCATCACAGGTGCAGGAGACTCGGAAGGCTCAATGAATGCGGGCAATATTCTCAAACCTGCCCTCTCCCGCGGTGAAATTCAGGTTATCGGTGCAACAACATTTGCCGAATACCGCAAATTTATCGAAAAAGACTCCGCACTGGAACGCCGTTTCCAGCCTGTAAAGGTGGAAGAACCATCCATCAGCGACACAATCGATATCATTACAGGCATCAAACAGTACTACGAAGCATACCACCATGTTTCTGTTCCGCAGAATATTGTGGATATGACTGTGCGCCTCAGTGAAAAATATATAACCGACCGTTTCTTGCCAGACAAGGCAATCGACCTGCTGGACGAAGCCTGTGCATGCTGCAGTCTGGCACATCCTGAAATCAGCGAATGGCTCTGTGCAAAGGACCGTATGGCTGAACTCAAGGAAGAACTGGACGATATGGAAAATGCCACAACAGATGCCATCGACTATGAGAAGATGGCAAATCTCAAGCAGGAATACTACCAGTGTGAAGCTACAGTCAACCGTCTTAAAGACGGCGTAAACGGCATTACAGTGGGAGTGGATGACCTTGCAAGGGTTATTGAACTGTGGACCGGTATCAGCGCTGTTAAAATCAAGGAGACAGAATACGATAAAATTCAGGGTCTTGAGGATAAGCTGAAAGCTGCAGTTATCGGTCAGGACGAAGCTGTAAGCCTTGTTGCAAAGGCAGTAAAACGCAACCGTGCAGGCATCAGCGGCCGCAACCGCCCTGCAAGCTTCCTCTTTGTAGGTCCGACAGGTGTCGGTAAAACAGAACTGGTAAAACAGCTGGCACATAACCTCTTTGATACAGTAGATCCGCTTATCCGTTTCGATATGTCGGAATTTATGGAAAAGCACGCGGTGTCCCGCCTTATCGGTTCACCTCCGGGCTATGTGGGCTATGACGAAGCAGGTCAGCTTACAGAAAAGGTGCGCAGAAAACCATACAGCGTGGTGCTCTTTGACGAAATCGAAAAAGCACACCCTGATGTTATGAACATTCTGCTGCAGATTCTTGACGAGGGCAAAATCAACGATGCTCACGGCAGAACGGTAAACTTTGAGAACACTGTTATCGCTATGACCTCCAACGCAGGCTCCACCGATACAATGAACGAAACAGGCTTCAACAAAACCCGTTCCGATATGACAAAGGCAAAGACGATGCGCGCACTCAACAGCTTCCTCCGTCCGGAATTTCTTGCGCGTATAGACGAGATTGTTGTGTTCAATTCGCTTGAAAAAGAAAACCTTATGGACATTGCAGCCCTTATGATAGGCGAATATGTAAAACCTATGGAACAGAAGGGTATTGCTCTCACCTGGGACGATGCTGCGCTGGAAATCATCTGCGACAAGGCAGATGGAGGCAAATTTGGTGCACGAGATATCCGCCGCGTAATCCGCAAGGAAGTGGAAGACAGAATTGCACAGATTATTGTGGACAATATCGCGCTCAGCAAGGTTCATGTAACAGCAGAAAACGGCGAGATTGCAGTGAAATACGAAAGCTGACAGCGACAGAACAAGACATTGTACGACACAAAATAAAACAAAAAATGATTGACAAACTATGTTTGTTGAGATATAATAATTTATGCTGTAAAAGTTACAGCATAAATATGCGGGTGTAGTTTAGTGGTAGAACTCCAGCCTTCCAAGCTGGTCGTGTGGGTTCGATTCCCATCACCCGCTCCAGTATTTTCCCCGGAAATAAAGGATTTCCGGGGATTTTGCTTTTCTTGGTGAACCATTTTGGTGAACCAATCAGGGTTTTGATGGTTATAAGTCCGGTGTGAGCCGGACTTATTTTTGTTTAAACTGCAAAACAGATATGTGGTTTCAAGTTTATGCACAAATGTAACATTAATATTCAATATTCAGTTATTGCACAATTCGATAGAGTATTATTAAATTGTGCAACATAACAAAAATTATTGAAGAAAACCACAAGATTTGTGTGAAAAATAGAAAATTGTTAAAAAAGGTTACAAGTGGTTGAAAAAATAAATATGCAGGACTATAATACCTAATGTTCTTTACTGTGTTCACAATTTATTAAAAATTGGAAACGTTTCACACCCGTATAAATTGTAAACAATATAATTAATTTATATAATATATATCTATATAATCGTTGTTTATAAAATTGTATTAAATGTAAATTCTTTCGCAGAAAGGGGAAAAGGATTTTGGGAAAATATATTTTAAAGAGACTTGGACAGATGCTGCTTCTGCTTTTGGGTATGAGCTTTATAGTTTTTGCCAGTCTTTACATAGCACCTGGTGACCCTGTACAGATGGTTGCAGGCGTTGCAGCAACAGAACAGGATATCGAGGCGGTAAGAATAAGTCTTGGTCTTGACAAGCCGTTTCTTGTTCAGTACGGCATATATCTTAAAAACCTGCTTACCCTTGACCTCGGCAT